>JAISZY010000155.1 GCA_031284375.1 Tannerellaceae bacterium
ATATTATAGAAAGAAAACACAAGTTGCATTTGAAAAAAAATGGTAATCGGAATGAAAACGAAATTAATTCATATAGACAATATACCGAATGAACAGGAACTCGTTTTTTTATTGGGTAAAAATGTTTACGAATATTACAATGATCTTTGTAAAACTATTATGTCATTGCTGCTTCCAGATACAGAGATATGGGATAATGCCGGACGTAGAGGTAAATATTTTCATGGATACCGAGTAAATAAACATTCTATGTTAATTGATTTGTATCTTTATTCTGTTAATACACGAGGATATATTACCTGCGAATTTCATTTTGTTAAACGAGATTTTTTGAAAATTGCAAAGAAGAAAAATCTTTTCAATAAACAAATACAACAAACAATTGACTGGAGCATTAAATTTAACGAAGAGTATGGAGGAGGATATTCTCTTGATATCAAGATCAGTGATAAAGAAACTTTACAAAATACAATTCAGATAATTCAGATAATTTCAGGCAACATTTAACATAACCCCCGTTCGGCGCAGGCTTTGCCTGCGTCGGGCTAAAGGCGAAGCTCCCGCTTCGCAAACAAGGAGCTGTCAAAAAGAAAAGTCATGCCTTTGGGCTTCGAGCGACAGGGGGCAACAGCAAAAAATCACGGAAAAACAACTGCTTTCGAATAAACGTTTGAGACATCTTATATAGAGGCATCCGTATTCAAGGCGGCCAGAATGTTTCTATTGGCCTGGTCGATTATCGAATTATCCAATGTGGCCAGATAAATCTGGGTGGTATTCTCGGAAGAGTGTCCCATTCCTGCACTGATAACCGACAAGGGCACGTTGTGGTTTCGCGCAGTCGTCGCCCATGTATGACGTGGCGTGTAGGACGATAACGGTATTTTAATCCCTGTCAGTTTTGCCAGTTCCTTCAGCTTCCGATTGTAATATCCTAATGCCGTTTGATACTGCGTGAAAGCCTCTTCGGCATTTTCGGAAGTGAGCATGGGAAATACGTAGGAACTGTTACCGGTGGACTCTTCGTATCGTCTGATGATTTTTTCTATACACGGTTCGATGTGAATATTCAGATTTTGTCCTGTCTTGCGACGGCTGTAACTGATGGCGCCGCCCCGAACCTCTTGCTTACGGAGAAACGCAATGTCTACAAAAGCCATCCCACGGGTGCAATAACTGAAAACGAACAAATCGCGGGCTAAAGACAAAGAGGGGGAAAACGACAAATCTAATTTCTGTAACCGGACAATAACATGCTCGTCCACGGCGCGCTTGCGGGTATGATCCACGCCGGTATACACGTTCCGGAACGGATACGTTTGTTCCACGATGCGCTGCCGAACGGCATGGTTATATACGGAACGTAGCGTTCTCATGTAAAACGAAATGGTGTTACGAACCACTTTCCGCTTGTTGAGCCAGTCGTTATACCTCATCACCAAACGCTCGTCCAGCATGGTGAGCGATACGTCCGTTCCGCCGAGAAAGGTAAAGAAACTGTTGGCCGTACGCTGGTAATTTCGCGCCGTACCTAATTTGCGATTCACTTTCAGTTGAACGATACGTTCGTTGAGGTAATCGAGCGCCATAATGCGGGAGTTGGGCGCCCGGAACATTTCAATGATGTCGGACAGGGTATAGGCGTCGCTCCGGTTCTCCAATTCCCGGACAATCCGTTTGAGCAATAACAGGTCGCCGTCTATCTGACGCTGATACATCAACAAGTGAGTCCTACATTCCGGGAAGAGCGCCACCTGATTCCTGTCCGCATTCCATTCGTCCGGATAAAGATAAATACGGGACGAGATCTGACGGTTTTTCTGTTTGTGACAGAGCTGATAATAAACGGTTCCGGCTTTGCCCTTCACCGCCGACATTCTGAATTTTACTTTTATTGTTGCCATAATTTTTGCATACTACGGGTGTAACCGTATGGATACGCTGCAAAACTTTGCCGTTTTTAAGTATTTGGAGGCCGAATCCAAGCCTCATGCGCTTTCGTGGTACCGATTCCTGAAATTATTCTACGCCTTCTTTCATCTTTATGAGGACTTCCTTTTTGCCTTCTCCCAGAAACCATGAAATCTCATTATCCAGTTCATCCTTACGAAAGGATATGGTTGTGACGTATGGGGCGTATAATTGATTTTTGTCCTTATCGATATCTGTTACGGTGATGATAAATACCAAGTCTTTGCCGAATGTGGTGACAGGGTTATCCCAGACAAATTCTCCTTGTTCTCCCGTAAAACAGGTATCGGAGGCCGGATGAGGTTCTGCGTGAGAAATGACTACCTGCAAATCCGGAATCTTAATCCTTATATCCTTCTCGCTTACAACGGTTCCGTTGATAACATAATGCGCCGTTGCCGGTATCTTGTCGTTCAAATCCGTGTCTTCTCCCACAGAGCAAGACATCAGGATTCCTACCCAAAGACCAATCATCCATCCGGCAATCTTATTCAGCCATTGTATCCAACTTTTACTCATTATCACGTATTGTTTCTCTTTATTAACGACGCAAAAATAATTCTTTTTGCTGCATCACGGCAAGTTTTTTTGCTCCAACTCCTGCGATAGCTCCGCCCATTGGTCGATTGTTTCCGAGAGGCGGGCTTTCAGCGTGGCGTATTCGGTGTACAGGGCGGTGTGGGAGGCTCCTTCGGGAGTGGCCAATCGGCGCTCTACATCGGTGATGCGGTCTTCCAATTCCCGGATTTGATTTTCGGCCTCGGCTACGGCTTTTTCTGCTTTGCGCACAGCCTTGGTTTGTTCTTTCCGGGCTTCGTAAGAACGTTTGTTGGGCGTGAGCCGTTCCGTTTCGTCGGGCAACGTGGCTGGGGCGTTGCGTTCCAGTTCGCGTAAACTGTCTAACTTTTTACGTTCCAGGAAATCGTAAATGCCGCCCAAATGTTCCGCGACCCGTTGGTTGGCAAATTCGTAGACCTTGTGGACCAATCCGTCCAGAAACTCTCTGTCGTGCGATACCACGATAACGGTTCCGTCAAATTCTTTCAAGGCGGCTTTCAAGACATCTTTCGAACGCATATCCAAATGATTGGTCGGTTCGTCGAGTATCAGCAGATTCACCGGGTTAAGCAGCAGGCGTATCATGGCCAGACGACTGCGTTCTCCGCCCGAAAGCACGCGCACTTTCTTCTCCGAGGCTTCGCCGCCAAACATGAAGGCTCCCAGAATGTCTCGTATCCGGGTGCGTATATCGCCCTGCGCCACATTGTCTATGGTGTCGAATACGGTAAGGTTTTCGTCTAAGAGCTGCGCTTGGTTCTGGGCGAAATAACCGATTTTCACATTGTAACCCAGTTGCAGTTTGCCTCCGTACGTTATCTCGTTCATGATACATTTCACCAGCGTGGATTTGCCTTCTCCGTTCCGGCCTACAAATGCCACTTTGTCTCCCCGGTGGATGGTAAACGTTACATGGTCGAACACCGGATGAGTCCCGTAGCGCTTGGAGACCTCTTCCGCCATCACGGGATAAGAACCGGAGCGGGGGGCGGGCGGGAATTTCAGATTGAGCGAAGCGTTATCTACATCGTCTACTTCGATGCGTTCCGTTTTTTCCAATTGCTTGATGCGCGATTGCACTTGCACGGCTTTGGTGGCCTTGTAGCGGAAGCGTTCGATAAAGGCTTCGGTTTCGGACAGTTTCTTTTGCTGATTTTCGTAGGCGCGGAGTTGTTGTTCGCGCCGTTCTTTCCGCAATATGACGTATTGAGAATATTTTACCTTATAATCGTATATCCGTCCCAACTCGATTTCGAGGGTGCGGAAGGTGGTGTTTTCTATAAAAGCCCGGTCGTGCGAGACAAGGATTACGGCATTGGAGCGGGTGGCGATAAAGGTTTCCAGCCATTGGATGGATTCGATGTCGAGGTGATTGGTCGGTTCGTCGAGCAGGAGTACGTCGGGACGACTGAGCAGGAGTTTGGCCAGTTCGATACGCATCCGCCATCCGCCGCTGAACTCGGAGGTAGGGCGGTCAAAGTCTTCCCGCAAAAATCCCAGTCCGATTAAGGTGCGTTCCAATTCCGCCTGATATTGATTTCCGCCTATCAGCCGGAAATGTTCCGTTTGATGCGTCATTTTATCTATCAGCGCATGATATTCGTCCGACTCGTAGTCGGTACGTTCGGACAGGGCGCGGTTGAGGCGGTTGATTTCCTGCTCCAGTTCGTGGATATGCGCAAAGGCGCGTTCGGCTTCTTCCTTTACGGTATACCGGTCGGCCGGTTGCATCTGCTGAGGCAGGTAGCCTACCGTCATTTCCTTTGCGATGCTTACCGCGCCGGAGGTGGGCGCCTGCAATCCGGCTATGATTTTAAGCAACGTAGACTTGCCGGCTCCATTCTTTCCCGTCAAGGCTATGCGGTCTTTCTTGTTCACTACGAACGACAGGTGGTCCAGCAGCGTGAAGCCGCCGAACTCAACCGTTAATCCTTCTATCGACACCATATATGTTTCTGCTAACTGATAATTTGTTGTAAAAATTCTCCAAAGAAAAAAAATATTTTGCAGCAATGCCCTCAAATGTTCATTTTTTGCTTTGTAACGGTTACAAAACCGAGAATGAACGTTCATTCTTCACTTTGTAATTGTTACAAAGCCTCGAAAACGTTCATTCTTTCCTTTGTAATGATTACAAGACTCGGAATGAACGTTCATTCTACACTTTGTAATGATTACAGGACTCGGAACGAACGTTCATTCTTTCCTTTGTAATGATTACAAGACCAAGAACGAACGTTCATTCTTCGCCTTGTAATTGTTACAAAGACCCGAAAACGTTCATTCTTTCCTTTGTAATGATTACAAGACCCGGAATGAACGTTCGTTCTACACTTTGTAACCGTTACAAGGCTTGGAGGGGTTCATTCTTCAGCGTCCGGTTATTTATTTAAGGATTTACCGAGAATTTGTAGATGCAACGGCTGTGGTACGTTTCCCCCGGCAGGAGCGCGGTGGAGGGAAATTCCGGCCGGTTGGGGCTGTCGGGATAGTGTTGGGTTTCGAGGCAGAAAGCGCCGCGACGGGGATAGGTCACCCCCTGCTTGCCTATATCTTTGCCGGACATGGAATTGCCGGTATAGAGCTGTATGCCCGGTTCGTTGGTATATACTTCCAGTACGATGCCGCTTTGTTCCGAAACCGCTTTGGCCGCCGGCACGCTTACGTCGCCGCCGGTGTTGAGCGCCCAATTGTGGTCGTATCCGCCGCCGATTTGCAACTGTTCAAACGCCTCGTCTATCCGTGCGCCGATGGGAACAAGCGTGCGCAAGTCCAGCGGAGTGCCTTCTACCGGAGCGAGTTCGCCGGTGGGAATCAGCGTGGCGTCTACCGGCGTATAGGTATCGGCATGGATTTGAATAAGCTGGTCGGTAACCTGCGAACCCGGTACGCCGGAGAGGTTGAAATAGCTATGATGCGTCAGATTCACGATAGTAGGTTTGTCCGTAGTCGCTTCGTAGCAGATGTCTATGGCATTGTCGTCGGTCAGGGTATATGTGACCCGGATGTTCAGATTTCCGGGGAATCCGGCTTCGCCGTCGGGCGAGAGGTAGGTCAGTTCCAGGGTTTGGTCGTTCACCTGAAGGGCGTCCCATACGCGGGCATGGTATCCTTCCGGCCCTCCGTGCAGGCAATGTCCGTTGTTATTGGCCGGAAGCGAGTAGGCCACGCTGTCTAAGGTAAAGGTAGCGTTGGCAATCCGGTTTCCGTACCGGCCAATCAAGGCGCCGAAATTGCCGGGCGAGGCGATATAATCGGCAATCTTATCGTAGCCCAGCACCACATCCGTGAGTTTTCCGTCTTTGTTGGGCGCCATCATCGAGACCCAGCGTCCTCCGTAGTTTGTAATCGCGGCCTCAAGACCGTTCTTGTTTTTGAGTACATACAAGGCAACCGGTTTGCCGTTTACCTCGGTAGCAAAGTCGGATTTCTTCAATCCGGAGAGCGTAAGCGCTTCTTTCTTTTCGCCGCACGAGAAGAAAAGACACATCGCCAGGGCGGCCATACATAGCTTTTTCGTTTTCATATACATTAAAATTTAGATAATATTTGAATTGCGGCAAATGTAATGCTTAAAACGAATACTTGAGTCTTGCAAATGCTAATAATATTTGCATATTGCCCAAAGCCGGGCTTTCGGTAGCGGCAAAATATTGGGCGATGAAGGATAAATCGAGGTTTTCAACGATGGAATAATCGAGCGAAAGGCCGGCGTAATACGATTGTATCCCGGCAAAATAGAGGGCCGAGAGCGAGGCGTTCAAACGGGGCGTGAGCGGGTAGGAGGCTTGGCCGAAGAGGTTCCAGTCGCATACCGACAAATGTTTGGCCGACATGGGCGCCGCATACAGCCCCATCAGTCCGGCCGAAGAAAAGTTCTTCCCTACATTATTATATAGTACTTCGGTTTGAAGCGCCAGCGAATTGGAAAAGATATAATCTATCCCGACCGAGGCTGCCAGGGTTTGCTCCGTTTCGTCCGGCTGCGGGTTCAGGGATTGGAAGAACGAAACTTCTCCGCGAAAATTCAGTCCCCCGAAATCGCCGCTCCAGGCTCCGCCCACTACCACGTCCGATTCGGCATAGAGTCCTCCCATCACCTGATAGTCGAAGCGATTCCGGTTCCAGTGATGCAGCAGGGCGGCCGTTGTACGATGGGCGTCATTGAGCGAGAGCGCCAGTTCGGTCGAGGCCGTCGGGCTATGATAGTACGTAGTTCGCAGGGCGTCGCTTCCGGGGCGTTCCGGGTCATCGAAGTCGAAGAAAGAATAGGTGTTGAAGATATCGTTGGGGTTCCACACCAGCGTCTGCCCCCAGTTGATGCGCTGCCGGCCGAGCTGAAGGTTCCATTTCTCTTTCTCGAAGGCGAGGAAGAGGCGGTCGAACGTAACATGCAGTTCCTGCTTCTTTTCGCCTAAGTTTCCGGCGATGTACCGGTTTCTCATTCCGGCGTCTATCCGCCAATGCTCGGCGAATTGCCATCCGGCGTTGAGGCGATTGTGCAACAGATTTTCTCCCCGCCATTCTCCGCCGGGATATTGGGCCACGACCGAGGCCATATCGCTAACGTATCCCGACAGCGTAGGCCGGCCTTTCTGCGCCGATAGCGGGAAGGAAAGGCCGGCGAGGCAGAGACAGAGCAGGAGGCGCGTCATGCTTCTTTTGTTTGGTCGCTCACGATTCGTCCGTCTTCTAAGGTGATGATGCGCCGGGCTTTGGCCATGATGCGCGGGTCGTGGGTGGAGAAGAGGAAGGTGATTTGTTCTTGCCGGTTGAGCTTTTCCATCATATCCAGAAGGTTTTCGGCCGACTTACTGTCTAAGTTCGCCGTCGGCTCATCGGCCAGCACAAAGCGTGGTTTCGAGGCCAGTGCGCGGGCTACGGCCACCCGTTGCTGCTGTCCTCCGGATAGTTTGGCCGGGCGACTGTCGCCACGATTGCCCAATCCCACGGCTTGGAGCAGTTCCATCGAGCGATGCGCTACTTCCTGCCGTTTCCTTCCCTGCAAATCCAGGATAAAGGACACGTTCTCCCGTGCCGTGAACACCGGAATCAGGTTGTAGGACTGGAAGATGAAGCCAATGTTATGCAGGCGGAAATCCACCAGCTCTTTGGCCGAGAGCAGCGCAATGTCTTCTCCCTCGACGAAGAGACTTCCCGACGTAGGCTTATCCAAGCCCCCAATCAGATTGAGCAACGTAGTCTTTCCCGAACCGGAAGGCCCTACAATGGCGGTAAATTCTCCCTGTCGGATGCAGAGGCTCACGCCGTCTACGGCATGTACTTCGGATGCCGGGTCTTTGTATATCTTGTATACTTCTTTTGTTTCAATAATGACAGACATAATTGTTTGTATATGGGTATGGGTTGTTTACATTAATTTCTAATAGCTTCCAAGGGTTCGAGCATCAGCGCTTTGCGGGCGGGATAGAGGGCCGAGAGGATACCGGCGGCAAAGACCAAGGCTACGATTTGGAAGAAGGTTTTTGCCTTCCATGCGGGGTATACTACCGAGGCGAAGCCAAATTCTTCAAACTTATCTTCGAGCAGAAAGGTAAGGTCTACGCCGTGCCGCGCCGTAAGTCCAATCGTCAATGCGCCGAGGATGATACCGATGCAACTGCCCAGCAGGGTAAGGAAGAGCGTTTCGAGCATAATCATCCGGAAGATACGCCGGCGGCTCATGCCGATGCAGGCCAGCATCCCCAGTTCGCGCGTGCGTTCCAGCACGGCCATCAGCATGGTGTTTACTATTCCGAACGATAAAGCGGCTAAGAAGATGCTTAGGATAATGGCGTTCATCAGGTCTATCCACGAGAACATCAATCCCAGTTCGGGTTGAAGCGTATCCCAGCTTTGTACGTCCATCGCCGGCAGCAAGGCTTGCAGGTGGGGGAGGGCGGTACGGCAGGTTTCAAAGCCGGAGGTCATCAGCGCGATTTCGTGCACGGCGTCTTCCGGCAATCCGGTATAGGCTTGGATGTCTGATTTGCGCACAAAGACCGAAGCTTCGTCGAAAGACGTATTGCTGGTCTTGAATATCCCGCCTACGCGGAAGGCTAAGCTCTGTATCTCGCCGGTCGCATCCTGAAAGGTGAGGACAACTTTCGACCGCAACCGCACCTTCAGCTTATCGGCCGTCGTCCTACTGAGCGCGATTTGCATCCGTCCGTTGTCCGGCAGAAAAGCGCCGCAGGAATCGGGTATGGTTTGGGCTAAGTGAAACAAGGCTCGCTCGTTTGCCGCGTCTACCCCTTTCACCGAAATACCCACCGCATTGGCCGCCGAGGCCAACATACCGCTCACTTCCAGCCGGCAGCTCGCACCCGTGATTTCTCCCACAAGCGCCACCTGCCGCATCACGTCCTCTTGGCTCAGGTAAGCGTTGATATCGTTATTGGCCGCAAACTCCGGGTGATGAATCCGGATGTAGGAAACATGATTCCGGATGTCGGCCTCCACGCTGCGGTTTATCCATCCGGTCATAAAAGCCGTCATGAACGTACCGGCAAACAGCCCTACGGCAATCGCGCCGAGTATCATGCCGCTGCGTAATTTGTTTCGCCATATATTTTTCCAGGCGAGGGAAAGAAGGATTGTTTTCATATCATGCACGAAGGGCTTTGTTTACATCCAATTTTAAAATTGCACGCACGGGATAAAAAATAGTGAGCGCCGTAAGGAGGAACACCGTAAGCGCCTGACCGGCAAAGAGCGCCGGATGGGCTTCCATCGGAACAACCGGCTCCATGCCGTAGGTGCTCATGGCCGCAGCGAGTTCGCCGGCAAGCGGTATGGGATGATGATGGAAATAAAGCGCAATGGGGAGGCTCACGCCAAGGCCGGCCGTCAGTCCGATGCAGGTTATGAGGAAGAGTTCGAGCGCTACGCTCCGCGCCAGCCGGGCTTTCCTCATGCCCAGGGCTACCATCATACCAAATTCGCGTCGTCGTTCGGTAGTCATCATAATCACCGTTCCGAGGATGCCGAATCCTACAATCAGATACAGCACCGAGAGGATAATCACGGAAAACGCCTTGTCGGATTCCGCTTGTTTCAGCAGATCTTCCATCGTAGTTTTCCACGACAACACTTCGTAAACCGAGGCGTCTACCGTTTCGCTCACCTTCCGCATGGTTTCTTCCAAGGCCTTGCCGTCGTCTATGGCAATCAGGATGCCGCTATATCCGTTGGGCATATCGATAAACTCCTGGGCTGCCGGCATCGACATATAGAGCGTACCTCGTTCCATTTCGGGCGTTGCGAGAGACACAATCCCGCGGATGGGATACAACCCAATGGCGCCGGCGCCGTGGTACCCTTGCCCTATCAACGCCAGACTGTCGCCCACGTTTACGCGCAGGTATGCGGCCAGGGCTTTCCCTATCAGCACGCCCCGGTCGGCCGAGGTCAGGTAACGGCCTTCCGTGAGTCGTTTCGAGAGCGAGGATTTTTCGTCTTCCTTCCCCGGGTCGATGCCTACCACGCCCACGCCTTTGCCGGTATTATAATCGGACGAAGCCATGGCGAAGGTTTCTATCCGCGGCGAGACGTTTATCACGTGCTCGATCTCGGTCAGCCGGCGGATGGTTTCCGCGTCCATCTCCATGAAATTGTCCGTTATCTTATCCTCCCAATAGCCTTTCAGGTGCACCTGAATATGCCCGGTCTGCGTGCGTAGCATGTTCTCTATCATCCTTCCCCACGATCCGTTGGAGAAGGCCATCGTAAGAACGGAAAAGAATACGGCAAAGAATACGGATGCGATGGTGATAAGCGTTCGGCGATGATTTCGCCAGATGTTTCGCCAGGATAGTTTCAGGATGCTGCTCATTTTAGTTTCTTCATGTTTTGTTGGGAGAAGAAGGACGCATCAATGGGCTGGTCGAAGTCGTATTTCAGGATAGCCATCACCGTTTTCTGATTCGGTTTGTCGGCCGGGACTACCTCCATGCGGGAGGCCAGCCGGCGACGGCCATACGTGCGGATGTCGTATCCGTTGAACGTATGGATCAACACATTGTCTTCGTCGTAGAACTCGGTTTTTATTTCGATATAATCCGTGGTTGAAATCCACATGATAATTTTCCCCCACACCACGGCCGCGTTTTCTTTCGGGGTGAGAATCACCTTGTAGCAGTCGAACTCTCGCACTTTTTCCGTCGTTTCCAATTGATGGGTATAATCGTTTACGGACGACGACTGTTTCACCAAATCGTCGTTGGTAAAATCGCTGCCCATCCAGGATTGCCCCATCACGGAGGACGACATTTTTATCATCCTTCCGATGGCCGGCGCCCAGTTCCACAGGTCTTTTTGTCTTTTCAGGAAAGCCTGTCCCTTGTCTTTGGCCGGCGATGTGATGAGTACTAAGGAATAATCCTCTTCTTTCGACCAGCTTTTGATGCCCACTTCGCGCGACCAGGTGGGGCGAATCACCGTCATGGTAATTTCGGAGTACAGGCTTTTGCCCCGCCGGTTCTCGTCGGCTTTGCGTACAATATCGGTTGCCGTAGGGGTCTGTGCGCCGGCGGATGCGAGGCAAATCAACATCAGCAGGAGCGCTCCTGCGGGTTTTCCGAAGCATACAAAATTCTTACTTGTTTTCATTTCAAAAATTGATAGCAGGTTATTTATTTCACATTGAATTTCAGCCGGACGAAGTCCATCACCGCCTCTTTCAGCAAGTCTGTCGAGAGCGTTTTTTGTCTGTCGCCAAACAAGGTAAGGATGGCATAGCCTTTCGAAACGGCGCTCATCAGCAGAAGCTCTTTCGTAGCATCCTGCCCGAAATACTCTTTGTACAGTTCGATCATCGAATGGAAAGCCCGGTTTGCATCGGCCAGCGGCCCCAATTTCTGTGTCACTCCGGGCTGCACGCTCAGGGCGGTGTAGAGTTTGAAGAAATCTTTCAGTGTAATGATTTTGTCAAACATCCTGTCCACATTCTCTACGAACAATTCGGGCGTAAGATGTTCGGGAAAAAGCCCTTCGCACATCTTGTCGATACCCTCCACAAGGATTTGATACAACATATCGTCCTTACTCTTAAAATAAGCATAAATCAGGCCTTTGGCCACGCCGGCATGTTGGGCAATGCGCTCGATACTGGTATGCACATAGCCATCTTCGGCAAAAAGTTCCAGCGCGGCATCCATGATGAGTTGTTTCTTTTCCGTGCGGATCGCTTCGTTTTGTTCTTTTGTTCTCGGCATATCTTTTATATTGACTGAATAGTCAGGCAAAGATATGGGGTTGTTTTAATAATCCAAATTATTTTCAACTATTTTTTACGCATGTTGCCTCAGAAAGAAAAACGCATGGCGAAGCGGAAGCCTTCCCGGGGCGCTCCGGGACTGTCTTGGTAGGTGAGACGGCGATAGTAATCTATACGCAGGATTCGGAAAATGTTATCAAGGCCAATGCTTGCTTCCAGATAGGGCGTAGCGCCCAGAGGGCTTGTGCCGTTGGGGAAGACGAAAAGTCCTTCGGGATTCCGCTCCGGATTGTTTTTGTCGGACAGGCTACCGTATAGCCCGCTTATCGAAACGACTTCGCGCAAGGCTAAACGGCGAACAAGGGGTATACGGTTCAGTATCCAGCCCTTCAGGTAATAGGTGAGGAAAAAAGACAGGTATCGGTCGGTGATAAACTCTAAGGGACGCATCATGGCGAAGGTTTCCGACTGAATACTCAGGGAAGGATTGGCGTTGGGAAATATAAGTAGCGGGAAAGGCGCCCGGTTCCAGAAATATCCGGCTTTTCCTATGGCGTCTATGTGTCCGAAAGAAGAAAGCCAGAGGCGTTTTTCAAATCCTGCCTCGGTATGATGGTAGCGGTAATCGCCCGAAAATCCCCCGAAGCCCACCTGATGCGATAGGGTGAAGAGGGGGGCGTCTTTCGAGAGATTGAAGGTTGTATGCCTTCCCTTGCGACTGTTGTAGGCTTTCTCGCCCGGTGCATAACGGAGCCGGATTCCGGCTTCCGAGGCGGTAAAACCTTCTATCGGAAGGCTACTTCCGTCCGGCTCATAACGGCGGTACGTCAGCGTGCCGGCCGCTTGGTTGTATTCGTGCTTCGCCCAAAGCAAGACGGATAGATGGTTGAGCCATTCTTTTTCGTACCGGAGTTCGGTTTTGCGGAGGTATTGCATCCGGGTAACCGGAGGGCCGGAGCCGAAGGATAGCGCCAGGTTATCGTTGCTTGTAAACAGGAAGCGCCGCCCCGGTACGTCGATATCGTAGGTGTGTGTAAGCGAGAGGTAATGAACGGGAAACTCTTTCTCGTGGTATAGTTTGGGAGCGAAGTTGTACGTCAGCCGGGCTTGGTATTTGGTTTTTTGGTCTTTCCGTCCGTAGGCCAGATAACCGGAGGCGAGCAGGCGCGGATGGAGGTTGGCCGTTGTCATGCCTCCTATCCTTGTGCGGAATCCTTCTACGTAATTCGAGCTGAAGGTAGAACTCATCGGCCCGAAATCGAAGCGGCTTTTTTCCTTTTCGGGATGCGTTGAAATATAGTCGGAGATAAGAATCTCAAGCGCTTTGATGCCAATGCGGATGGGCGGTATTTTGTTCAGTTCGCTTAAGAGGTTGGTCAATTCGGCATCTTCCGGCAAGGATGCGCCTGTACTCTCCTTTGCCGTCGCTCCGGGGGCGAAGTTGTAAGTTCCGAAACTCCGCAGGCGATGCGCGTGCAGTGGAGGCGTTCCCGGCAAAGGGGCGAACGCGGCGTGGGTATGTTCCTCGTTTAGCGTCCATACGCCGCTGTCTGTGCGCGAAAATTCTTGTTCGATACGTAGCTTGTTCACCCAATTCAGGTGGATATTGCGGGGAGCGTTCAACTGCGCTTTTTTCACGGCATAAGCGCCGTCCAGCGTAATGTACAGGATTCCGGTAAAGCCGTAGCTTTGGCTGTTGAACGGTGCAAAGGCGAGGCCGACGCAGGGTTCGCCGGCTACGTTGAGGGTGTCGAGGATGTAGTATTTGTAGTAAGCCGTTGCCAGTGTAGAGGAGAGAGGGCTAACGAAGCGGTTTATCATCAGGGCGATGTCGTTGTCGAAGAGATCGATATCGCGGAATATCTCTTTCAGGTTTTCGGAGATGGTACCGCTTTCGTCCAATGTTTGGTCGAGACCTTGCCGTCGAGAGGTCTTGACGGTCATCTTTTCTTCGTGTGGATTTTTCCGGAAATAATGTTCCGAGAGCGATTCCCTAACAGAGAGCCGGAGGATGGGTTTTCCGGTATAGTCGAGGGCCAGGGTTAGTTTTTCGTACACCTCTACGCTGTATTCGTTTTGGGATTCGGCGCGGTTTTGTTGTTTGTTTTCAATCACCTTGCGGATAAGATCCACGGCGGGATTATTCCGCTTCGTATAGCGTTCTCGTCCGGGCCGTACAACGACGTGCTCCAACTGATAGATGGCGGGCGAGAGGAGTACGTGCACCTGGTTGATGGCGCCGTAGCGGAGGGGTATCGTTTGGGTTTGGTATCCCAGCGCCCGGACGATGAGTTGCGTGTATCCCTCCCGGTTTTGCAGATGAAACTCGCCGTCGTTGTCGGTTGTTGTTCCTCGCGAAGAATTTTCGAAAAGAACCGATGCATACGGAATCGGATTTCCGCTTAGCGAATCCCGCACATGACCTTCTACCACGGTTGCCTGTTGCGCCGATAGTATTCCCGGCATCGGCAGAAGCAGGGAGAAGACAAGCAGGCGAAAACAGGTGTGCATCTTTTTTATCTTACCGGATTGGCGTAAATACCGAGAAAGATATCGCTCAAGAGCGCCTTATCTTCTATGTCCGGTGTGAGGCATTGCCGGAAATGTTCCAGAAAGGTTTCTTTTTCTTCCGGCGTATAATACGAAGCATATTGTTCGCTGTGCGAACGGAGGTCGTGAGCGATGTAATGATTATTCGTCAGACGGTAATTCCTGTGGATTTGCTCGTCGATGAGGGCGGCCACCTGTTTGTTGAATTTATTGTTGGGCCATCCCCGCAGCGGTTCCAGGTCTTCGGCTTGCAAAGGCGTGCCGACGGCGATATGTACATTTCCTTTGGGCTGCATAAGTCCGGCGAGTATACTTTTCATGTCCTCATCCGCTTTTTTAATATAAGCGCCGGTACGCCGGAGGGTGTAGAGTTCGCGGGCCTTCAGGCAGTCGCAGGGTTCCCATTGGTAAGAAATGGAAACGGGCACGATATGCAGGCCGAGCAAGGCATCCGCGGGTTTTTCCGGACTGCCCATATAGAAGAGTTTGACGATGCCCTGGTCTGTTGCATCGATTCCGTCTTTTGTCCGTCCGTTGCGCTGGGCAATCCATATAGATTCTTTTTTTTCCGACAGGGTATACCGTATATAGTCGGACAGATGGAGGGAATTGTGATAAAAATCTTTCGCGTTGCCTCCCCGGATTACCTTAAACATCTTGTTCGACTTGCCGATGTCGATGACCAATTGCGAACTCATCAGATTGCTGCCGAACGTTATTTCGGTTGTCCGGAATCCGGAGCAATAGAGAGCGTACTGAAGGAGCGAAGAGTCCAGCATAATATCGCGATGATTGGATACGAAGAGGTAATGCTCTTCCTTGTCCAATGCGTTTATCCCCTCGAAGGTAAAACAACGGATGCTTCGGGCAATGACCTGGTCGTTTACGGCTTTCATGGCCTGCAACTGAAAATCGTTTATGGTAGAATAGCTTCGCATCGTTTGTTTCACGTCTTCCGGATTATGTCCGGGGTAGGCAAAGGCCGCCAGTGCGGGGAAATATTCACTGTCGGCGATGCGGTTCATAGCCGCCGGGATTTCTTCGTCGTAGTAAGGACGCAGGTCGTCGAATTTTTGATTTTTCATCCTATATTTTTTTTCGGTTATCCATAAATTTTACCGGTTTGCGGCTCATATCGGGGAAGTTGATTTTCCGTATTTCGTCCACAGGGCATACCTGTATATCCGGAGCTACCCGGATGCGGGCGCGGAAGCGATCTTTCAGGTCTTTTATCACGTCCTGCCCGGCCGAGGTGCGTAGTCCTACCCGAACGCAAACGTTGTCGTTTCCGTTGTCGTCCTGATTCACTTCCACCACATAATTTTCTACATAAGGCGTATGGTCGAGCACGTCGAAAATAGCCGGAGGATAAAGCGTGGTGCCTTTAAATTTTATCATGTGATGGGTACGCCCCATCAGCGGACTTACACGCATGGACGTACGTCCGCAGCGGCAGGGTTCGGTATGCAGACGTACCAGATCTCCCGTTTTGAACCGAAGCAGCGGCATTCCTTCTACACCCAGAGTGGTTACGACCAGTTCGCCTACGCTTCCTTCTTTCGGCGGGGCGCCGTTCTCGTCTATCAGTTCGCAGATAATTAATTCCGGGTGATGATGTCCGCCGCAGCCATATTCACATTCGGTAAAGGTGGTAGCCATTTCGGTAGAAGCGTAGGTGGAGTAGAGAGCTACGTCCCATTTTTCGCGGATGCGTTGTCCCAGAAGATTGAGCGAGAAATCCTGTTCGCGCAGGTTTTCGCCGATACAAACTATTTTCTTTACGCCGGAATTGCGGTAGTCTATCCCATGCTCTTCTGCATACTTGATGATATGGAGGATGAAGGACGGCACGCACATGATGGTATTGGGTTTCATCCGCCGGATGGTGTCCCATTGAAGTTCCGGTATGCCGTTTCCTACGCGGATGATGCCGGCTCCCAGTTCGCGCAGGCCAAGGAAGTAGGCCAGTCCGGCCATGAATCGTTTGTCGAGCGTGGTCATCAGTTGTACAATATCGCTGGGTTTTGTTCCGGCGCAGAGGAAGGATATTTTTTCGTTGTAGGCCAATCGTTTCAGGTCGGCATCCGTCATGGCGAAGGTAACGGGGTCTCCCAGGGTGCCCGAAGTTGTGATGTAGTCGATGACCCGTTCTTCCGGTACGCAAAGGAAATCGCGGTTGTATTGCTGCAAATCCTGTTTGTCGGTAAAAGGGATTTGCCTTAAATCTTCCAAGTAGCGGATGCGTGCCATGTCGATGCCGTGCGTATCGAACATCCGCCGGTAAAAGGGCGAATGAAGCCGCAGATACGAAAGCGTTTCCCGCATCCGTTCTTCCTGAAAACGTTTTATCTCCTCTTCCGGCTTGTATTCTATTTCTGCTTCTTTCATACCATCCGTTATTTCATGTCTGTATGTTCGAACAAATCGTTTACCTCCTCGCGAGAGAGCAGGCGATAGGTGGCCGGAAGGCCATCGTGGAAGTGTACCTGATAATACTCCTCGTCGTAGAACGATAGTTTCGAGTTCATATCCGGATTGCACTCGATGTAGATGATGCTTTCCGGACAAAGTCCTTTGGCCTCACAAATCTGCCGGGCCAGCGACCGACCGGCATAGGTAACGGATGTGCCGGGATTGTCCCGGTAAAGTTCGGTGACGATTACGTAGCATTTCCCTTCCTTTCGGATGATTTTCAGCCCACATTTCGAAGGCATCTCCCATGCTCCGCCGAAAGGAAATACCTCGTCGTAATAATTTTCCGATATACGCATATAGATTTACATTTTAACAGGTTCTTTTACTCCGGTTCTCACCACGTCTTTGCCGAACGATTTATGTGCCAACTCCCGGTTCCTGGGCCGGTATGTTCCTTCGTTCATTTCGCGGATCGCCACGTTGCAGAACAAGCGGAACATGCGCGCCTCCTGCGATTCGTCGCGGTAGAAAGATTCCCAAGCATAATCGTAGAGTTCTTGCAGACGTTCGGAAGAGAAATGTTTGGGATGGAAAACCACCTGGCCGGCGTTGTAATGATTCCAATCGAAATCGAAGATGCGTCCCTGTCGAAGGAGGTCGTCGTAGCCTTTGGTATGAGGGAAGGGAGTCATGACCGTAAATTCGGCCAGGTCCAAGTCTATTTCGAGCAGGAAATCAATGAGGCGTTTGATATCGTCTTCCGTTTGGTTATCGAGTCCCAGTAGGATGGTTCCTTCCACTCCGATGCCGTAATCGTGATAACGTTTCACCCGTTCGCGGATATAGTCCGAAGTATCGTATACGGCCTGATACACGTACCAGGCGCCGGCCTGAGCCGCCAGGTCGAGCACCTTGGGGTCGTCTTCTATCGTGTGACTAATCCATTTCTTTTTGAAAGGAATCACTTCCCGGAAGAGTTCCATTTCCCACTCTTTGTTTTGTGCTAAGGAGTTATCCACAATAAAGAGACGGTTGTTGTCGATGGTATGCAATTCTTCTATCACCTTGTCCATCGGTCGCGGGCGGAAGATGCGTCCTCCCAAGTAGGATACGGCGCAAGGATAACAGCTATACTTGCATCCGCGCGAAGCATGAAACAAATCCACCATCTGCACCCCTTTATGATTGTACAGTTCCCGTTTGTACAAGTCTCTGCGTGCCGGCCCTATGGAAGCGATGGAGGGTTGGCGCATCATGTAGTTGTATACTTTCTTCAATTCTCCTTTACGCCAGTCGTCCAGTATCTGCTCCATGTATCCTTCGGCTTCTCCCAGAAAGACGGAATCGCCGTAGGCGATGGTTTCTTCGGCATGTAGCATGGTGGAGATTCCGCCGAAAATAACTTGTTTTCCCCGTTTCCTGAATTCCGTAGCGATAGCCCAACCACGCTTCACTTGCGTGCTTAGCATCATGGAAATGGCCACCAGGTCTGTTTCTTCGTCAAAATCGAGGTCTTCTACATTTTCGTCGGTAAACGAAACATCGACATAGTCCGGCAGAGCGGCGGCGAAGGCCACCGGGCCATGCGGAGGGAGATTGAAGGTGGTTTGCCCTTTCAGTTTCTCCCATTTGGGGTAAATCAATTTTAGCTTCATGCGTATTTGTTTTTGTTTATTTTATCCAGCAGATAATCCAAGCCTACCAATTCTCCACAGGTGATAAGGGCCGTAAGCGGAACGCCCAGTATGCCGTGAAGTTTGATGTTTTGCCCGGTCATCAACAGGTTTTTCAGTTTGGTGCGTATCGGAATATGCGAACGCTCTATGTGGCGGCAGTCTTTCTTTACGCCGTACAAAGCGCCTTCTTTCTGGTTGTAATAATCGCGTATGGTTAGAGGCGTTGCGCTGTATACGCTTTGGATGCAGGAACGAATATGAGGATATACTTCCTGAAGTTTATCCAGCACGCGCTGTTCGCAACATTTCTTGAAAGCTACGTAAGCCTCTCCTCGCCGGCCTGTTTGGGTATGTTCCCAAGGTTTGACGGTTTCGTAGTTCATGATGCAGTTTACAATCATCTTTTCGGCATGTACATCGTGCGGGGTGGTGGGAGGGGTGACGAACATCAATCCCCTGGGCCAGGATTCTTCCGTATACAAATCGTGTTCCCAAGTGTCCGAATAATCGTCTTGATAATAATACGTATAGTTGAAGAAAGGGAAGGCGCCGGGTTTGAAAATGATATACGTCGTAAAGACCGAATAGGTATTCGGAATCGAATCGATCCGTTCCCGATAAGAGCGTTGCAAGCGGGAGGTATCGAGCAGGCGGAACAAAGAAGAAGGATGGATGGAGGAAATATACCAATCGGCCCGGTGCGGCACGCCATCGGAGGTGGCAACGTAATCAATCTCCTTTCCGGTTATTTCTATGTGGGTGATTCCTTTGTTTACATAAATCTCTCCGCCGTGCCGGCGTATCTCTTCGGCCAGAAGGTTGGCCAATTGCTGACTTCCTCCTACCAGACGGGCGGCTCCTTCGATATACAGTTTACTAATCAGGGCATGGATATAAATCGGTGTCTGATACTGACTGCCGGCGTATAGCGGATTGCAAAAAGCCAGCACGAAACGCAGGCGGGGATGGGTGGTGAAGGAATCAATAAATTCGCCTACGCTCGTCATGAATTTTCCGGAATATTCCTGAAAAGAAGCGTCCGTTTTTTCCAGACTGTACAGTTTTACCTCGTCGCATATCCGGTATAAGGCATGTAGATATTGCGTAATATGTTCTCTCTCTTCCGGAAACTCGTTGCTCAGCGCTTCGATAAAAGCATCCTTTCCTTTGGGCATACGATATTTTTTCCCGTCGGAGGCCATGTGGAAGAGTTCAAAGCAATCTTCATCTTCGGGCAGGATGGTTATTTTGTGCATGATACCCAGATAAGAACAAATCCGGTGCAGTACGTCGCCGGGCGAGAAAGCCCCTACCACGTGCATACCGGTTTCGAAAGAAACGCCCTCTCGTCTGAACTCATGCAATCCGCCTCCCAGCGTGAAATGCTTTTCAAAAATTTTTACCGCGTAGCCTTCTTTACTTAGGATGGCTCCGCAGAATAATCCCCCGATTCCTCCTCCAATGATGATGACGGATTTTTTATCCATTGCAGTAGCTGTTTTTTATTTGTTGCATAATAGTATTAACTCCCACAAATTCGCCGGAGGTGATAATGGAACCGATAATCACCCCCAATATTCCATGCGAATTGATATTCTGTCCCACCTGAAACAGATTCGATATCTTGGTGCGTTGCGAAACGACCGTTTGCATCGGCTCCGTACAATCCCGGAGAATACCGTACATCGAGCCATCTTCCGTACCGGTATAATCCAGATAGGTGAGAGGAGTGGAGGTATAGTATCGTTCGATATTATCCCGTACATCGGGCATTTGTTTTTTCAGTTCGTCCAGAAGCCGTTCGGCCTTTTGTTGTTTGAATGTTTCGTATGCTTCGCCCCTCCGGCCTACGGGTGTTCCTTTCCAGCGAGCCACGTCGCGGAAGTCCATATAGGCAAAGACGATACCCGCATCGGCATATTGCTGATTGGCGGAAGAACAAAGGTGCATGTACATAAAGTTTTTGGGCCAGTCGGCTTCCGTATAATGTGTGCAGTTCCATACATCGTTTGTGTTGTAGTGGTAGAGATTGGAATTGAAGTAAAGCACGCGGTCTTTTTTGAACTGAATATAAACGGTAAAGCTGGATATCGTATTTTTCAGACCCATAATGCGCTCGCGGTATGATTTACGAATCAGCGGAGTACAAAGCAAGCCCAGGGTGCGCTGCGGATGTATATTGGAGATGAAATAATCGCCGCTTATTTCTTCTCCGCTTTTGAGTGTAACGCTTGTAGCCTGTACGTCGTTGCAGTTAATGGTAGAGACTTCGGCTCTGGGGTGAATCTCTCCGCCCATCGAGCGGATGGAACAAGCCAGCGACCGGGCAATGGCATCGCTTCCTCCCACAATCCGGCAGGTGCTTTTGTGGTAAAAATCGCGGATAAGCGCATGGATATAAAGCGGAGTTTTGCACGGAACGCCGGCGTAAAGAGGCAGATTGGCCGCCAGGACTTGTTGAAGCAAAGGATTGGCCGTTATTTCCGACAAAAATTCACTGGCGCTACGTTTCACATAAAGCGGATTGAGCAATGTCAGCGAGTCTTTATAGCGGAAGGAATACAGGGGAGAATCATTTGCCACGTCTCCTATCACTTTGTAATACCGGCGTATATCCTCCACCTCCTGTGGGAAATCCTGCGCCAGGGTTTGTATGAAATCTTCTTTTTCGTTGGCAAAAGAAAAACGTTGTCCGGCAATGGAAACGATATCATAGGCTTTCGTGTTTAGCGGGCGCAGTTTTACATCGGGCAGCAGCGAGAGGTAATGGAAAAAACGGTGTAAAATCTGCCCTTCTTCTATACTTCCGATATAATGCATACCGGTTTCGTACTTTATACCATGCCGTGTAAACGTTTGCAGGCAACCTCCTATTTGCGTATTTTTTTCCATAATACATACGCGGTATCCGTTCTTTGCCAGGATATATCCGCAGGTTAATCCGCCCAAACCACTCCCTATGATAATAACATGCTTATCCACGTGTTTCTACGATTTGCGGGTTATACTTTCGGTATGCTTCCCGTTGCGCGTCGTCGGGATTGCATAGATATACGGTTTCGAAGGTGGCGTCTTCCGGCAATTCGGAGGCTTCATACAGCTTCAGATTCTGTGGAATCCCTGCGCAGTTACGCGCCAGCGCTACTTTATCGGCATCGCGGTCGATGGCCGTTATTTGCATTTGTTTGTGTACTAAAGCGAAAAGAAAACCAAATACACCGTATCCGTTGTTTACAATCAGTACGGACGAAACCGGACGGCAGGAATCAATCCATGCCGCAAAACAATGGGTTTCGCGCAGCATGTTCCGCACGTTGTAGGCTATACTCGCCCCCTTATAGAAATAATTATGCAAAACAAAGGATTTGAAATAGGCGGCCGTTTCTATTTGTTGCGAGATAGCGGCAAAGGTTCGGCAGTAATATTGTCTAATTTTCTTGGTACGGGTAGCATAGTCGGCGCCAAAGTTTGCGTCTTCTACCGGTATGCGCGGATGTACCTGCACGGTAATGGCGCCTTCGCGCAACATAAAATCGTCTTTGGGCAGCACATGGCCTACGCCGTGTATAAAGACCGGTAAAATATCTATCTGCAAAACTTCGGACAGATAAAACGCCCCTCGATGGAAACGTTGGATAGTATGATTGTTCGAGCGGGTGCCTTCGGGAAATACTACGATAGAATACCCTTGCTTCACCCGGTCGGAAAGTTTGTCGATACTGGCCTCTATGCCGTTGGATATGGGATAGAAGTCCGCATATTGAATGAGCTTTCCGTAGAACGGGTTATTCCATACCCAATCGTTCGTCAGGATAACCAAGCGGGGCGTGAGCATCATCAAACACATCAGATCCAGATGCGACTGATGGTTGCAAATCAGGATGGCGGGTTTTTCGAATGTTTCTCCGCTTAGGTTTCGATAATTGAATTTTACGCCCGGCACTCGTTTGATAACAAAGTGCGCCACCCAACGCAAAACGGAATGATAACGCAATTTGCGGCTTTCCTGTTTGTTGCCCAAGCCCAGAAGAAAGAATCCGATCAAGGTGATAATGAGGCTTCCTATCAGAAAACAGGCAAAGGAATAAACGGAAAAGAGGATTCGCTTCAGCGTAATGGGTACTTTACGAAATCCCTTCTTTGTTTTTGTAAGCCAATGGAACAAAAGAGGCGGAATAATATAGGTAATCAGCACCACCGAAAACATCCCGACGATTGTAACTTCCGCCAAAGATTTCAGGGCCGGATGCCGGGCGAAAATCAATGTGCCGATACCGGTAAACATAATGAGGGCCGAGAGGATAATGCTGTTCTTGTACGAAGCCAACATTTTGCGACGGTAAGCATATTCGTACATCAAGCCTTCGGTAATGAAAATAGTGTAATCGTCTCCTTGTCCGAATATAAAAGTGGCCAGGATGATGTTTACGATATTAAACCGCATGTCTCCCAGGTGCATGATTCCCAGAATCCATATCCAACTGACGGTTAAGGGAAGGAAGGCCAGCAGGCTTAATTCCAGTCGCCCGAAGGAAATCGTGAGGAAGATAAATACGATACATCCGCATACGTAGAGCACATAATTGAAATGATCCGAAAGCGCATCAACCACCCGTTGCCCGATGTTACGGGAATCGAACGAGAAACTCCCGGTTGAAGATTGCCGGAGCGCATCGGTTAATTCGGAGCTTTTTGCTTTATCGCAATACAACAGCCGGATAACCATATACCGGTTTTCCATGCTGTCTCGTATCAGATAATTATCGGCCAGGAGCGTTGTAACCGGAGCGAAATACTGTTCGTCGCGAGGCACAAAATCGGCATACAACAACCGGAAGAAAGGCTGAAAAGAACCCGGCTTGAACCCTTCGGCGAGAGCGGCTGTTTCTATCTGCTGCGACAAAGCCTCCCGTCGCGGCTTCCGGAAATCATCCCAACGCCGGATACGTCTTTTCTGTTCTTCCTGAGAGGCCAGAAATACGCCGGTACCGGAGATGCTTTCAATGAGACCGGTCTGTTTTAAGGAATCAAGCAGGGCGGTATTTTGTTCGTATGCAACCAGCGCCTCATTGAAGGATGCACCTTCGGAGATGAAATAAACCACATCCCGTCCGGTACGTTCGAGCGATTGCATCAGGTCGCTCATGTCTTCGCGCTGCTGAGGCGTCATATAATTGATACGGTTCATATCCGGTTCGAACGTTGTAAACTGAGAGAAATAGGCGAAGCAAACCGTCAATAGCAAAACCAACCACACCACCCATTTCTTTTTCTCCGGAGCAAACGAGCTCCAGCGAGCCAACGGACGTTGGTTGTGCAACGCCGTACCGGGATGTGCCGCCTGAACGAAGTGCGGCAAATAAATCAACACAAACAAAATAGCGCCGACTAAAAGTAACGAACCGAACCAACCCAAATCGCGCATGGCTTCCGAAGGAATAAACACTAGACTAAGGAAGGCGCCTACGGTGGTAATATTTCCGATTAACAAAGGAGGGATAATTTCTTTCAGCGCTTGCCGTATATGGGGCTGATGCCGGATGTGGTCTATCAGATGAAGCGGATAATTCACGGCAATCCCGATAAATATCGAACTAATCCCAATGGCGATAACCGAAATACGGTCTTTGAACAAGGTCATTAAGGCTAAGGCAAACAACCACCCGAAAGCAACGGAAAGGAAAATAAGCCCGATATGGCGGATATTGCGGAAGAAATAAATCAATAGTGCAAAGATGAGAATAACGGAAAGCGAGATAGCGAGCAAGCTGTCTTGTTTTATTTGATTGGCATTCGTTACCGCTATGGCCGGCGCTCCGAAACAACGGATGTTTATTTCCGGAAAGAACTCTTCGGTTTGTTCGATAGCCCGGTCTATCAACCGTAAAAGAACCGAGTTTTGAGCCGTTTCGCTCACTCCGTAGGGCGATGTAATCAGTACCCGCCCTTTCAGGCGGCCGTTGGTATGTGAAAACAGATAGCCTTCGTTTATTTCCTCTTGGTCGCCGGCCTGAAAATCTTTTAGTCTTTCTAATACCGGAGTAAAAAGATGCAATGGATCGGTCGATATCTGCTGTTGCATCAGCCCGCCCGAAGGAAGCATCAACAAACGTTTGTCTTCTTTCAACAGGGCGGCAATGGATGTTTCGGATACCGGCAGCAAACTATCTATTCGGGCATAATCGGCTTCCGTCAGGAAATACGGGATATTTTGCCGGATAAAGTCGGCCACTTCAAACATCCGGCTCTCGTCAATCTGCGAGATGATTTCGGGAATCGTGTGCAGGCTATCCATCTCTTGCAATACAAGCGTAAACCGGTCTATCGCTTCCATGATACGCTCCGTATCATTTACGGTTGTATCCTTGGCGGAAAAATGGATGATGAGCCGATTCGAATGGGTGATATGCTGATACAAACGATTTATGCGCGCATGAGCTTCTTTGTCCGGAAGAAACTCCGCAATATCTTCTTTATACTTCAGATGCGATATAGACAGCAAGAAACCTGTCGTTAATAGGATGAGCGAGCCTATTAACCATCTTCTGTGAGATGAGAAATACGTATATATGTCTACAAAAAAACGAGTCATCTGTTTTTAGCCATTGAACGAAGGATGCGGGAAGGATATCCGTACAAAAGAGCCATCGGGACAAGTACCGTATTCAGCAAGCTGATACGGAGAAAATCCATACCCGGCCTGAAGTGCGTAATACGTTTGCCGGCCGGGGGATAACAGACTTGTATACGTATAGGGATTGGCCGGATATTTCTCCAGGCGGAGCGTACAAGCAGTTCCAGTTCGGCCTCGTACCTTGAGGTAAACGCACGCATTCCTTTCATCTTTCCGAGTGGATACAAACGAAAACCGGTCTGTGTATCGGGCAGGCGTATGCCGGTTTGTACGGCGAACCAGAAATTAGAGAACACATTGGCAAAGGTATTCCCGCCCGGCATATTCTTTTGTCGCAGTTCCCGGCTTCCTATAATCATAGAACCGGGCGATTTCTTAATCGCCTCTACAAAGCGAGGCAGATCAGACGCTACGTGCTGCCCGTCGGAATCCATCGTAATAGCGTAGGTATATCCGAGCGCCTCCGCTTGGTCGAAACCCCGGCCGAGTGCATATCCCTTTCCTTGATTCTGAGGATAAGAGACAATAGTTATGCGTGACGAATAGGATTCCAGCAGTTCGAGGGTACGATCGGTCGAACCATCGTTCACCACAATGACCGACGACGTATATTGCAGCACTTCGTCCAATACGCCCGGCAGGTATGTTGTGTTATTGTAAGTGGGAATCACCACGCAAATACCCAATTGCCGCATCTCGGCTGCCGGAGAAGGGACGAGGGGACTGCGTTGCAGATACAAACTCAGTTTGGTAAACCGGATCGTTTCCGCATGGACCCATGCCGAAACCTTATAGCCGTTGTCTGCAAGGGATACGTCCGAAAAGGTTACATGCACCGTATCATGCTCCTGCGGATTTATAATCGACAGGAATTTAACATTCAGTATTTTTTTCAACCAAAGTTTTTCTCCGGTGTGATGTTCCAACAGTTCTTTGCAAAACTGAATGATACAAACGCCGGGAGTTATGGGATTGCCGGGGAAATGAGCCTGATAGATGCAATGCTCTTTATTAAGGGAAAGAGTATATTCAAATCCGGAATCTCTATGGATACACTGAATTACTTTGTAAAAATTGTTTGTCAAATTCATTCTGTCATTGGTTGAAATATGTACTCAATATATTGTTGTTCATTACGTATACGGAACTCCCCATTCGCTTGGAATGTTAAACTCTTTCCTCTTACCACATCACCTCTTTGCGCCGCCCGGAATAAGAAAGACAAATCGTTTGCTATTATTTTGCGAATATACCATTTATTTAACAAAGAAACGGTATTTAACAGTCTGCATTTTTGTTTTTTTACGATAAAGTCGAATGCCTTTATTCCAAATTCGTTCACCATACTGCCGCGCCATTCGTCGCCCGCGGGTTTGACAATCAGGATACCGGTCATGTTCATCCGGGCGCTTTGGATATGTACCCGGTATTTGCCGGTATGTTTCAGGCTGAATAAAATCTGAGGCGCCGGCGTACCAATGGAAGGCTGACGTGTAGAAGTGCACGAGAAGAAAACAGCAACCCAGAAGCTAATGAATATGAAACGTATCGTCTTCAATTTTCTCGTTGATTTGTTTAGCAAACAAGCGTATCACGGTAGTATCTCCGCTACGTTCATTCATTTCCACTTGTTCTACGGTATAATCTTTCGTATTGAATGTGAGCTTGATGGTGGCAAACATCTGTTTCATCTCTCTTTGCTGCGGAGAGAGATGAACCTCCCACAGCATTTCCTTTTCCCTTTTGTAGTAATGTGCATCAAAGCTCTTCGGGTCGGTCAGTCCGCTCCCGCTGATTCCATTCATCATTATTTTAATAATTTCCTGAAAAAACCTGCTCGATTTCACATCCACGACATTCCGGCTATTCTCAGCCTGCATCAGTATGGTTTTATTATTTAGCACAAACGTATATCGGTAGGGAGAGAGGTATTCCCAGCGGAGGCAATGGTCGTTTCGGTAATACATTTTACCTTCCGAAACTAAGTTTTCGTTCAGGATAGACAATGTTTTTACCTGTTCGAAGTTGCAAATTAATGTTGCCATCTTTCGGGAGGCATTCTCTATTTGCGTTATCATCTCCCGTTGCTCTTCCGGGCTTGCCGCTTGGGTGTGCTGCGCCCGGATGTACGGGTTTATACAGAACAGCAGTCCCACGACCCATAGAACGATTGATTGTTTATTTTTCATCTCTATTTAGCGATTAAAGTTACACCTGCCATGATGAGGAAAATACCTACCCAACGAAGGGGTGGCACCGTTTCGTGAAAAATATAAATGGCCGCCAATGTACCGAAAATATAACTGATACTAATCATGGGGTAAGCCACGGAAAAATCAAAATGTTTGAGGATATACAACCATAGCAACGTGGCTATCGCCATACAAAGCCCCGAAGCAAGCAGATACCAATTGGTCAGCAAATTCCGGAAGAATAGCAGGGAAAAGCGGAACGTATCCATGCGATTCATCGCAAACTTGAGGAAGACTTGTCCTCCCGACAGGAACAAGCATTGAACAGTAGAGAGCAAGATTATTTTCCACATGAGGATAAAAGTATGAATGAGTGATTTTTATTCTCGAACTGATTGTATAGCAGGATATGCTTTACACCCCTTTGTTCCGTAGACGGGGTATCTATCCGGAGGTGCGCAGGGATGCGCTTCCGGTACAGGCAAACGGCTGCGGCGTACAATCCCAATCCGGGGGCGGTGTAAGACTCGCCGAACAAGTGTTTGTAGCGGATTAGTCGTTGGGATGGGAATAAAACCGGACAAATCTCCGCATAGATTTTATCGTTCGAAGGCTGCCCGTTCGTTCCGATCATAACCGCGTCTATTTCGTCTAAAGAAGAAGACGTCCGTTGCAGAAAGCTTCCGAAGGCTTGCCGCAACTCTTCCCTGTCCGTACCGTATCGTATTTCTATTCCCCGCAACCGGCAAAGCGGTTCTTCCTGTGGCGTTCCGGCCAGCATCAGGGCCAAAGCCGTTTCGCTGCCGAAACCGTTTACGGCATGACCTAAATAGCCTATCCGTTTCAGTAGTTTGAAGTAGCTCGGCGTCATTTCGTCGTGCGCACCGACTAAGGCGGTTTGTATCTCCCCGTTTTTTAGTTGCACGAAGGCATCCAGCAATGCACATTCAAAAGAGATTCCCTTATGCGAATACGTAGAATTATATCCGCAGCAATGCGTATCAATTGCTATCAGAGAACTGATGGTATTATGTGTAGATTGCATGAAGTAGGTAGGCTTCAGCAGTTCTTCACCTTCGTATGTCAGGGCGTTCAGGAAAAACTCGGTATTCTCTATACAGCCCAGCCCGGTACCGGTAATAATGGCGTCCGGATGAGAAATGCCGCTGGTCTGCATAACCTGTTGCGAGGTAAGCAGCGCGCGTTTCAGTATCTTTCCCAAACGACGCGCCGTATTCGGCGCAAAATGGCGTTTGTAGTCCGGGTCTATGGCACGCACGTATGGCTCGTCGTAAAACAGGGGGTTGTCCATCCATTCTTCGCACAAGGGAGACTGGGCGGAGATATGCTGCGCTGCCAGAATGTACACCTCTTTCATGTCGTTCTTGTTTTCGAGAAAATAAGCGACGTATTATTGCCTCCGAAACCAAACGAATTGGAGAGGATATGCTGCAAAGGAAACGCCGGTTTTTCTACCGTTGCCGGCGTAAAGGACAATTCTTTCATGGGGGTCGAAAAATTTAGATTCACCGGAATAAAGTTATCCTGCAAAGCCAAGATGGAGATAACGGCTTCTACACCTCCGGATGCGCTGGTGGTATGTCCGGTAAAGGACTTGGTAGACGAAACGGGTGGTATATGCCGGAAGACACGCTGGATGGCAATGCCTTCGCTCAGGTCGTTGTTTTCCGTACCTGTTCCATGCGCATTGATGTAACTGATATCATCGGGAGAAAGACCTGCCGAATCGATGGCTTTCATCATCGAAAGATAAGCGCCTTCGCCTTCGGGAGAGGACGCCGTTTGATGAAACGCATCGCAGGCATTTCCCCATCCGGACAGACAACACAACGGTTCTATGTTTCGTTTGCGCATAGAGTTTTCCGTCTCTAATACCACGTATGCCGCACCTTCTCCCAGGTTTATTCCGGCGCGATTCGCGTCGAAAGGTTTGCAGGGTTCTCCGTCGAGAATCATAAAGCTCTTAAATCCGTTCAGATGGAACTTTGTGATACATTCGCTTCCTCCGGCTACGACCATATCCGCTCTTCCGTCGCGGATGAACATGGCGCCGAGCATAATCGCGTTGGCGGCGGAAGAACAGGCGGTAGAGATGGTATTCACCATCGAAAAGACGCCTGTCCGGTTCGCAATCATTTCCGTACAAGATCCGCAGTCGTGCGTAAGGATGTAATCATTTCGGGTATCGTTTTCCAGGAAATCCGCGTAATATTGTTCGCTCATGTCCATTCCTCCCACGGTAGTGCCGGAAATCAGCGCTATGCGCAATCCGTTTGCGACCGGCAGGGCGGCCTGTTCCAGCGCTTCGCGTACGGCAATCATTCCCATCAGCGAGGTTCGGGTCGTAACTTCCGTTGAGGGAAGGCCCAGCATCCGCATCAGTTCTTGGTTGGTATGTTTCACCTCGCCCGCGGGAAGTCCTTTGTGCAATGTATTCAGGTACAAAAGAGGAGCAATGCCGCTACGTTGTTCGTGCAGTGCGGCCAATGTTTCCTCT
>JAISZY010000179.1 GCA_031284375.1 Tannerellaceae bacterium
CGCACGCCTCCTGTTGGTCATCCCCCTTTGTCTCCTGGCCATTTTGCTTACCTTGTACTTTAAGTTTCGCACAGTGACGGCTTCGCTGATTCACTTCTCCGGCGTATTCGTTGCCTTTGCCGGAGGATTTATCATGCTCTGGCTGTACGGCGAGCCTTGGTTTATGAACTTTTCCGTAGGAGGACAAAACCTGCGGGATGTGTTTCAGATGCACCCGGTCAATCTCAGCATAGCCGTTTGGGTGGGCTTCATTGCCCTGTTCGGCATCGCGACCGACGACGGGGTGCTGATGGGTACCTATATCCACAACACCTTCCGCGACAAGAATCCCCGCACCAGGGAAGAGATACGCGAGGCCGTTGTTCATGCCGGCTTACGACGCGTCCGGCCGGCGGTGATGACTACGGCTACCACCCTGATTGCCCTTCTGCCCGTTCTTACCTCCACCGGAAAAGGGGCGGATATTATGATACCGATGGCTATCCCCACCTTTGGCGGTATGCTGATACAATCTATGACCATGTTTGTAGTTCCCGTTCTGCAATGCTGGTGGCGGGAAAACGTAAAACAACAAAAATGAAAAGAATATGCATCCAACAAGAAAATACATCCGTACATTTCTGCTGATAGTCCTGCCAACCGTCTTCTGCCTCCAGGCGCAGGAAGAAGATTCGCTCCGGCGCTACCTCTCTTTCGCGGCCGGGAACAATCCTTCGGTCAAGGCCGCCTATCTGGCCTACGAGGCTTCGCTTCGGAAGCTGCCGCAGGCCGGCGCTTATGCCGACCCGACACTCGAAATGGGCGCCTTCCTCAGTCCGGTGGAATTTGCCGAAGGACGGCAGGTAGCGCAGTTCCAGCTCATGCAGATGTTCCCCTGGTTCGGAACGCGCAAAGCCGCCCGAACCGAAGCGCAGCACATGGCGAATATGTCTTTCGAAGCCTTTCGCGAAGCGCGCGATAATGTCTTTATGGAAGTCTACGCCCAATGGTACGCTTTGTGCGCTCTGAAACAACAATTGTTCCACAGCGAAATAAACCTCCGGCAGATGGAACAGATAGAACGGCTCGCCCTCCGTAAATATACCTCTGCTTCGGGAAATCGCAAAAGCGCTTATCCCGCGGCGAACGCCAACACATCTTCCGCCCAACCTGTTCCCTCTGCCGCAGGCATGAATATGGGAGGAGCGGGAAGCGCCATGCCGGCCGCCTCCGCCACAACGCCCATGCAGCAGATGGAAGGCGGTATGCAAGAGATGGGCGGAGGCACGCAAGGAATGGTGGAAGTATTGCGCGTACAGCTTGAAAAATTAGCGTTGGAAAACCGTATAGAAAACCTCCGGGCGGAAATATCAGCCGGAGAGGCGCTCTTCAATACCTTGCTCAATCGTCCTGCCGAAAGTCCTGTAGCCTTGCCCGATACCTTGATACGGATTCCCTTTCGCCCGGATGCAGACGCAATCTTGCAAGAAATAAAGGAGCGGAATCCTATGCTGGGAATGTTGCGCGAGGAATCGCTCGTTTACGCCGCCAAGGCCGAGATGGACAGGAAGATGGGATACCCCATGCTGGGCATAGGACTTCAGTATATGCTGATGACGCCTCTGAAAAATACGCCGGCAGGAACGATGAACAACACGGAAAGCGCCATGTCTTCCATGAACGGGAAGGATATGCTGATGCCTATGCTGTCGGTAAGCATCCCCCTCTATCGCAACAAATACAAGGCGGCTCAAAAGGAGAGCCTGCTGATGCGACAGGCCGGCGAGATGAAACAAACCGACGCCTTTAATCGCCTGGAGGCCGAGCTGCATCAGGCGCTCTATCGCTTGAACGAGGCGGCGCGAAGGATAGACCTTTTCCGGCAGCAAGCCGAACTGGTGCGTAGCGCCGAAAACCTGGTTACGCAAGAATTTGTATCGGGACGGGCCGGCTTGGACGGCGTGATACAGATACAGCAACAAGGGCTTGATTACCGGCTGAAGGAAGCGGAAGCCATCGCCGCATACAATACAACGGTGGCAACGATTGGAAAAATGATTAGTTTTATCACCATAGAATAAAAACAAAATGAAAACACGGAATATACGCAACGCTCTTCTCTTTGTTTCAGGAGGAGTAATAGCAGGAATCATTGCCGGATGGTGGATTTTCCGCCACTCGCCCGAAACGTTGGAAGAACATTCTCATACCCTTACCGCCGAAGAAGCCCAGGTGTGGACTTGCTCCATGCATCCGCAAATCCGGCAATCCAAGCCGGGCAAATGTCCGCTCTGCGCCATGGATTTAATCCCGCTCAAAACGGCCGGAACCATAGACGAAGCGGCATCGCCCGAAAGCATCGTCCTCTCCGCAGAAGCCGTGGCCCTGGCCAATATACGCACCACGCCGGTAAGACGTAGCAAACCTGTGAAAGAAATACGCCTTTACGGAAATATTCAGCCCGACGAACGCCTCGTTCAATCGCTGGTGGCGCATACCGGCGGACGAATCGAACGATTGTTCGTCTCCTTTACCGGAGAAACCATCCGAAGGGGACAGAAAGTAGCTACGCTCTATTCGCCCGAACTGCTCAACGCCCAACAGGAATTGCTGGAAGCAGCCCACATACAATCTCCTCAATCGCCCGCACTCCTCGAAGCGGCTCGCGAAAAACTTCGCCTGCTGAAGCTGACCGACGCTCAGATTGCCGCCATAGAACAATCCCAACAAACCGCTCCCCTGATAGACATCATCGCTCATACGGAGGGAATCGTTACGGCCAAGAAAGTATCGCAGGGCGATTATGTTAATCCCGGAAGCGTGCTCTTTGAACTGACCGACCTCTCTACCGTATGGGCCATGTTCGATGCCTACGAAGCCGACTTGCCTTACCTGAAACCCGGCAACAAACTCTCCTATACGCTGCAAGCCTTGCCGGGTAGAAATTATCAGGGAAGGATTGTATTTATAGACCCTTCGCTCGATAAAACCACCCGCACGGCAAAGGTGAGGGTAGAAACGGCCAATCCGGGACTGATGCTCAAGCCCGAAATGTATGCGCAAGCCGTAGTGGAAGCTTCGCTCGACGGACAGGAAAACAGTTTGATAGTACCCAAAACAGCCGTCTTATGGACCGGAAAGCGTTCTATCCTATACGTAAAGCAGCCGGAGGTCTCGACACCCATCTTCGCCTTGCGCGAAGTAGAATTAGGCCCTTCGCTGGGCGATTCCTACATTATATTACATGGGATTGAAGAAGGAGAAGAAATCGTTACCTCCGGAACATTTGCCGTAGATGCCGGCGCTCAGTTGGAAGGCAAACGCAGCATGATGAACAACGATACTTCCTCCGCCGCCGAAGGCGCTCACGCTACGCTGGCCGTACAGGGGCTTTGCGAAATGTGTAAAGAAAGAATCGAACAGACAGCCAAGGGAATCCAAGGCGTTGCCGTAGCTTCGTGGGATATGGAAACAAAGCAATTGCACATCGTCTACCATCCCGCACAAACGTCTCCCCCCGCCGTAGCGCAGGCCGTAGCGAAAGCCGGACACGATACCGATACCTACAAGGCCGACAATGTAACCTACAACGCTCTACCGGATTGCTGCAAGTATCGATGACCTTTGCGACGTCATCCTAACTTGTCCGGACAAGGGATGGATGGCGTTCTTTTCTTTGTGCAAAGCGGATGTGTTGATTTCAAATTAATTTATATACAATTTATTCTTTATGAACATTATCAAAAAAACAGCATACGGTCTTATTGCCGTCGTAGCGATTCAGTCTGCAATTCTTGCGCAGAGCAGGTTTAATGTGACCGGATCGGTAATCGACGAAAGTAATGCCGAAGTGGTTGAAAACTTTTATCTCGCCGTCAGGCAGGACAGCATTCTCGTAGCATACGCTCTTACGGACGAATTGGGCAGGTTTTCCTTCAACTTGCCGGAAGGTACATACATCCTGTCGGGATATTATTGGGGAAACAGGCTGATGGAAGAAGAAATAAGCGTACATAACCCCATAGAACTGCCGCCCTGGAAGGTCAAGACAGGGTTCAGTCTGAACGAAGTGCAGATTGTAGGAAACCGGACACTACTCCGGAGGGAGGAGAATAAATTGGTCTTCAACGTGCAAAACCTGTCGGAAATCGACAGCTACAAGGCGGTAGACATACTCAAATATGTACCCCGTGTAAATGTAGACCTCGATAATGGCGTAACCTTAGGCAACCATCCCGCCGCTATATTTCTTGACGGCAGAAGACTGTCGACCGAAGAAACTGCCACTTATCTGAAAACACTCAATGCCAAAGATATTGAAAAAATAGAGGTGCAACAGGCAAACGACGGCACACAGTTTGCCGACATCGGGGGAGGCATCATTCATATCATCACAAAAAGCAAGCGGAGCGGCTTCGACCTCACAAGCCATAACCGATTCTCGGCGGCAGATACCGAAAACGGGAGTGTAACCCCGTCGGTAAACATCTTTTGGGGAAAGGAAAATTACAACATTTATTTTGCTTACAAACTCGATGCGGAAAAGCTCTCTACCCAATACGGCAATACGAACAACTATCCGGAAGACGGCATTACGTATACCAAACCGGATGATAACGAAACAACGAAAGGAAACAGGCATGATTTCACCATCGGCAGTATTGTGAATATCGGTAAAAAGAGCATGTTCGGCATCCACCTGAATAGAAATTATGCCAATTCTCAATCCGCATCACTCGGCCCCATAGGGATAAACCGCAACACTGCCGAAAAAGACAGAATCGACAACGGCACATACCAAGGCCACTATGCGTCAAACAGCGTCTTTCAGAACCTGGCAGCCTCCTATCTGTGGACGATAGATACACTCGCCGGTAACTTGAAAATACAGTACAATCACAATATGAAAGATAATGTTTCGGACAATCTGATCCGTTCGGATTTTGTTACGGACAAAAGTCGTAACGTAGACGAAACCAATCGCACCGAAGCCGATTCGCGGAATCATTCCTTTAGATACGACTTGCGCAAGAACACAGCAACAGGCTGGTCGTTCAGACACGGCGGACAGTATTTGCAAAGCCGGCGAAACAGCCTCTTGGAAGTAAAGTATCCGGATGCAAACCAAAACAGCCGAAGCGACTGGCGCTACGACGAAAAAATAACAGCCGGCTATATGGGAATATCCCGCACCTTCGGCAATAAATACATCTACGCAAATGTACGCGCCGAAAACACAATCCTAAAAGGAATATTAGACAAGGAAGAGGAGAACCTGAACAAAAACTACACGGATTTTTTCCCCTATTTCACCTTCACCCACAAGATAGATTCGAAATGGTCTTACGAACTATTCTATTCAAAGAGCATATACAGACCCCCGTTTTCCCTGCTTAACAACTATAAAAACAGAACATCCGACAATATATATGATGTAGGCAATCCCGACTTGCTTCCCCAACTTTCACACAATCTATCGGCCGGAGTGAGCTACGGCAATCATTCCGTTGAGTTGTTCGGCTACCGGACCCCCAATCTGATTATGGAATCATTCACCCTCGAAGATGGCATCATCTATCATACCAACATAAACGGCGGTTCGTCCCGGCGGTTCGGCATAGACTATTCGTACAACGGAAAGGTGTGGAACCGATGGTTTCTAAATTTCTATCTGGGGGGCGAATATGACATCTTCCCCCAAAACTACGCCCAAAATCACTACTACCGAATCTCATCCTCGATGAACAACCGATTTTCATCACCCATTGGAGAGTTCAACCTGAATATAAACTACAACAACGGTTTCCTGTCCGGCAATGTATTGGTTAAGCCGGATTATTATGCAGACGTTTCGTACAATAAATCCTTCCGATGGGGAACCGTCCAAGCCGGAATAAGCGACATATTCAATACAAGCAAAATGCGCGCCGAGTACCAAACGCCCTATCTGGAATATTCCTTCTACCGCAAACGTACAACCCGCACGCTGTGGGTGTCGCTCGTATTCAACTTCAAGACGGATGGAAAAGTAAACAAGGAAAAGATAAGTAACCCAAATACAATCATAAACAGGTTTTAAATGACTTTCCCCCACTACAACCCGTAGTTTGACATTATGACATACAATCCGAATGAGTATATTCTAAGTGACAAGTAAAATTCTATCTATATGATATATCATTTTTTTTTAACGCTATTCGTATACAAGATGTAAATCATATTATATATCTTCGCGACGTCATCCTAACTTGTCCGGACAAGGGATGGGTGGCGTTCTTTTCTTGCATTATAATCACAAACAGAACAATCGTACGGAAATAAAATCACTTAAAACTCAAATAGAATGAAGAAATTGATCTTGCCGTTTTTGTTTTTTCTTCCGATAGTTACGGCGCAGGCGCAGGGAGGAGTTGTATTGAGAGGTTCCGTTTTCAACGAACAGAACACGGAAATACCATACGCCAACGTCACATTTTTGTCGGAAACAGATTCGACCTTTCTCTGCGGAGCCATGACGGACGAAAAGGGTGTGTTTGAATTTTCGTGCGAAAATACCGGAAAAGGGATTCTCCGGATATCATTTATCGGATACGACGATTTTTTCCGGACGGTTACAACAGATGGAAATTCTGCCGATGTAGGGAAATGTGTACTGCACGAAAAAACCATCGGGCTTGCAGAAGTGACCGTCACAGCCCGGCGTCCGCAAATAGTCATGCAGGGCAATACACTGGTTACTTCCATCGCCAACACCGTGCTTAGCAATGCAGGAACAGCTTCGGACGTACTCAAATACGTGCCAAGCGTACTATTGGATGAAGACCGGATTACCGTACTTGGCAAAGGAACTCCCGAAATATACATCAACAACAGAAAAGTGAGAGATAACTCGGAATTGGAACAGTTACATTCAACCGACATTGCACGTATAGAACTCATCCGTAATCCCGGTGCACTTTATGACGCCGAAACACGCGCAGTGCTGAAAATCATCACCATTAAGCGGTATACCGAAGGGTTGGAACTGCAACTTTCGGCAAGAGGAATGCAAAACAAACGCTTTGCAGACAGGGAAGTGATAAACCTCAATTACAGGATTCGGGGGCTGACGCTCTCGCTCTCGTACATGCACGGGACAGGCAAAAGAATCATGACTTCCGACATCGATCAGATTAACAGAGGCGACACGCTCTGGAAAGAAAAGAAATATTCCACCTACTTGCAGGACAATCCCTACCATACCTTCTCTTCGTCCATAAATTACGACATAAACCCCAAACATTCCGTCGGGATGCAGTACCGCCTGCAATCGACAGATGCAAAGGGCGCTTCACAAAAGGGCGACGACTGGTACGAGATCTATGCCGGCGATGAGTTATACGCCAAAGCCTCGGTCGGCCTCGTGGGAAATGGAAACACGAAACAGCATACGCTGAACTTCTTTTACGACGGACGCATCTCCGAACGCCTGCATACGCATCTGGACGCCGACTACCTC
>JAISZY010000241.1 GCA_031284375.1 Tannerellaceae bacterium
AATATTCTATTCGTCCGAAGGGGCCTTTCTCGCCTCTGGTATTTTTCCACCACATGGCGTAGTAGAAATACTTTCCGCGTTGCTCTTCCTTAAAGTCGATGTAGAAAGGCAAATCCCATGTACAGTGATTATCTGTTAAGCAGTTTTGGTCAAGTAACAGCAACAGGTCTGTCGGGATTGCTGGAGGGTGCGGTTTCCCATGACAAAATAACGCGGATGTTGTCCGGCAGCACGAATAATTCAAAGGAATTATGGCAGGAGGTAAAACCATTGGTACGGAAATATAAGAACGAAGCCGCCTGTCTAATCTTCGATGACACCCTTGTAAGCAAACCCTGTACGGATGAGAACGAGTTGATCGGTTGGCATTGGGAAAACCAGGAAAGAAAAACGGCAAAGTCCGGTAACCAAAAATGCGATGATGCGCTCCATGGTGCAACAGGCAGAACAACCTGTTAAAGTTTGGATAAAAGACCTTGCCATAGAGGTTCTTTTATGCAAATTCGTCTTTACAAACAAGGACGGTTCGACGGGAGAAAAGTATTTGCTAAGTAACGATGTGGAACTTTCCGCTGAAGATTTCCGGACACTTTACAAAAACATCAAATGGGAACGATTCAAATTTATTCATAGATTGAATCATTTTGCCCTGAAATCCCAAATTTATTTCAGGGCTTAAAGAAATGCTTAGAATGAACTTGAAACTATCAAAAATTATAATCTTTCGTAACATGAGTGAATAAAAATCCATTTATGCGTATGGGCATCTCAAGATATTCATCTAATTTTGCGTAGAATTTAAAACAACACAATTATGTCCGGCATACGCTGTTCGATGGCACGCACTTTCAGAATCCGTGCATAGTCTATACTGAGAAATCATTTCTCGGTTTTCTTATAGCCTTCTATTCTTCAGAGGGTAAAATTTCTATCATCATTTATTAACGTGGAAATTATGATGCAGTTGCATCTGTGTTCATAACTCTCATACATATAAGAAAACAAGTATGGATTTAAAACAACTGAAGGTTTACAAAGACTTCAACACAACAAAATATCTTTTTGAACTTAACGACGGTAATGGAATAGAAACGGTATGTATCAGGCGACGAACAGGTGTGACAATATGCGTCAGCACACAGGTGGGTTGTGCCGTACGATGTGCTTTTTGTTTGTCGGGGCAACATGGGCTGATAAGAAATCTTACGGAAACAGAAATTGTGCAGCAGGTTTTTTCAGTCAAGGAGCACATTAACCGTATTGTATTCATGGGCATCGGCGAACCCTTGCACAATTATTCTTCGCTATTAAATTCCATTCATATTCTACGCGATCGGGATGGATTGAATTTCCCGACGGAAGGTATCACCATCTCAACCGTCGGGCCTATTGCCGGACTCAGAAAGTTGCGGGAAGAACACCTGAAAATTCAATTAGTCCTGTCGCTTCATGCAACTACGCAATCCGTCAGAAACCGATTGATTCCGGGCATGAGGCATAACAAGATTGAAGACACCGTAAAGGCTGTTCTCTCGTACAGTGAAAGGCATAACCGGAAAATAACAATTGCCTACCTATTGCTTCCCGGCATCAATGATAGTATCGCGGATAAAAAACATTTGTTCCAATGGTTTCGGGATGAGAATGTGCGGATAAATCTTTTCCCACTAAACAAGACTATCGGCCATTATCCATTTGCAACACAAACTCAGTTGCGAAATTTCAAGAAGGATTTGGAGAATGCGGGACTGGACGTCGCTATCCGTGAAGCGCGAGGTAAAAATATTCAAGCCGCCTGCGGGCAGTTGGCAATTGTCAGAACGACACTTTGTAGTAAACATTGGGGATGCTGACAGATGCCGTTGTTTTTTCCATTTGTCCGGTTCGGTAGTTGTAGTCGTAATTATAGAAATACTTGCTTCCGGTCACATTCAGCATCTTTATGCCGAACTCGTGTCCCAATTCCGGTTTGTTAATTTTAAAGTTTACCGTTATGTGAGTAATGAAATCTACCGGATTTCTGCTGTCCATCATACGGGTTTCATCTTCGACGGGGCGTTTGTCGGCAAGCGACGCCGCTTCGTCGATAGGTGTATAATAACCGCCGCCCATCAAACTCATGCGGAGGTTTACACCCAATACATTCTGTTTGTTTTGCCCAAGCATCCATTCTTTTCCTCCTAAGGCATTGCCTAAAAAGTGACGATTATAGCGGGTGTTGCGCCAAATACCGTCGCCTCCGCAATATTTGGAATCGAAAACGGAAGCCGTCAGCATATAATAGACGCCGTCTTTCAGATAGCGTTCGAAGGTGAAATCCATGCCGAAATTCCGCCCCTTTCCATCGTTTACCAATTGTTTGGTCATATAAAAATCGGTCTGATTGATGATGGAAAATCCACCGTCCGGAGTAACCGGCACGTCGTAAAGATATTGAAAATAAGGTTCTATCCGGAAGTGTATATTGTCCGAAACATTCCAGTCGTAGCTCAAAACAGTATGATACGCCTTGGCAAAGTCGAGGTTTTTGTTCACCAAACGGTTGCCTGTTTCCGGCTCGGTAACGAAATAATAGTCGAGCCGCTCGTGCCGGCTGTGCGAACCGACAGCCAACGCAAATGCATGACGTGCAACTGCCTGCCAACGGATACTTGCCCGATTCTCAAACGTCCAATGCCGGTTGAGGCCAAAGTATTGCAAATTGACTCCGTATTGTGCCGTGAAATGTTTGTTGAATTGATAGGATGACTGGCTGAACGCCGAAGCCAGCAGGCTGTTGCCGTTGGCGTCTGCAAAGTTCTGCATCCATTCTCCGTTGGCATAGGGATAGTTCGGTACGATGTTGTAATCATCCTCATAGAGCATACCGGTCAGCGTGATACCGGTACGGTTCGTATGGCGGGCGTTGAACTTTGTATTCAGGTACGAGTGGAAAATGAGATGGGTATTTTCGTCCAGCATGTCCTGTATCCGTTGCGGATTCCGGCGATTGGCGTCGTACAGGTCGGTCAGGGTATGGTTTTCTGCATACGTGGCAGCCAGTGTGGATTTCAGGTAAATATTTTCGCCGAAGAAAATCTTGTGTCCCAATCCTGCCGCTCCCATGTGCTGACGGGCGATTGTTTCGATAGGTATATAGTCGTAATTCGACAAATCATCCGGCAAATAATTGACATAACTGTCGTAAGTAGCAATGCCCCACAGCGAAAAGACGCCTGCCTTCCGGGTGGGAAGATTGATTTTGAAAGACAAATCCTGATAGCGCATACCGGAAACGCTCTTCAAATCTCCGCCAATCATATCTCCCGCCAATGCCATCGACGAATAGCGATAGTTAAACAGATAGGAGGCTTGTTCTCCTTTTTTAAAAGGCCCCTCGGAAGCAAACTCCACGCCGAGCGTACCGACCTGCGCCGTATGTTCGTATTGCCGGTTGTTACCGTTGCGCAGCATCATATCGAAAACACCGGACAGTGCATTATTATATTCCGCCGGGAAAGCGCCCGCAAAGAAATCGGAATTGCCCAGTACTTGCGCACTGAACGCCGTGAGGATACCGCCACCCACGCCTCCGATTTCGGGGTAATGGCTGGGATTGGGAATTTCCACGCCTTCTAATTTCCATTGCAGGAATTGCGGAGAATTTCCGCGAATAGCAATGCTGTTGCTTGTTACGTCTCCTGCCACACCGGCAAATGAGGTAACAAGCCGTGCCGGGTCGTCGAAACCTCCCGCATAACGGCTTGCCTCTTCAACACTCAACATCCGGCCTCCGGCTAAAGCCATCGGATTAAGCGGCGCTTCCTTATTTGTTTTCGGGCGAACGACCACTTCGTCCAGCGTCAGCAGGCTTTCCTTCATGGAAATCTCCAATACGGTTTCTTTTGCCGACGAAATCATTACTTCGCGAATTGTAGTTGGTTCGTATCCGACGAAGGAAGCCTGAATGTTATAACGTCCAACCGGCAGGGGAGGCAGACTGAAAATCCCCTGTTCGTCGGTTATCGCGCCAACGACAGGACTTGTATCCAATGCCACCACCGTTACATACGATAAAACTTGTCCCGAGGCCGCATCGGTGACGACGCCGCGGAGGTTTCCGCTCGGTTGCGCTACTACTTTTGCAGATAACCCAACAACAACAATCGTAATTATCCACAAAATCCATATCTGTTTTTGCATATCTTTTTACTTTCTATTCATTCGATAAGGCGAAAGTAGAGATAAAAGATGGATTTCGGCGATTTTTCCGCTGTGTACAGAAAATTTCACCCCTCCCCCATCGTCCCCTATCCCCCCGGTTAATTCTTTTTCTTTTCTGGCTAAGAAATCCTACCTTTGCCGGTGTGTAGGAAACACAATAAAGTTGAATAATAATGTATAGTCATGAAAAAGATTCAGATAATCAACGGTCCCAATCTTAATCTGCTGGGCAGGCGCGAGCCGTCGGTCTATGGAAATATTTCGTTTGAAGGATACCTCGATGAACTGCGCGCCAAGTACCCTCAATGCGAAATATCCTGTTTCCAGAGCAATGTGGAAGGCGAGTTGATAAATAAAATACATGAAACAGGCTTTGCCTATACCGGTATTATCCTCAATGCCGGCGCTTATACGCATACGTCTGTGGCGCTGCACGATGCGATAAAAGCGGTTGAAGCTCCCGTAATAGAAGTACACATCTCGAATGTACATGCACGGGAGGCTTTCCGCCATATCTCTCTGATCTCTGCCGCCTGCAAGGGCGTTATACTTGGATTTGGCCTCGACTCCTACCGCTTAGCGGTTGAGGCTATTCTGGCCTCTGAAAACAACTCATTGAGAATTGATAATTTGGAACATTGACTTATGCTGAAGCAAACAAAAATTGTCGCAACGATTTCCGACCAGCGATGTGAAGTAGACTTTATTCAATCGCTGTATAAAGCGGGAATGAATGTAGTGCGTATCAACTCGGCGCACATGGACAAGGAAGGATTCGACAGAGTAATTCGCAATACGCGACAGGTGTCCGGCCAAATAGGTGTCCTGATGGATACCAAAGGGCCTGAAATACGAACCACACCGGCAAAAGAACCTATCGACTTTCGCACCGGCGAGCGTGTAAAAGTAAAAGGAGACCCCGAAACAGAAACTACGCACGAGTGTATAAACGTATCTTATCGCAACTTTGTAGAAGATATGAAAATCGGCGACGATATGCTGATAGACGATGGAGACCTCAGCCTGCGCGTGGTGGAAAAACATCCCGGCTTCCTGATATGCGAAGTGCAAAACGATGCCACCTTAGGAAGTCGCAAAAGCGTTAATGTGCCGGGCGTGCGTATCAACTTACCGTCGCTCACCGAGAAAGACCGGAGGAATATTCTTTATTCCATCGAGAATAAAGTAGATTTCATTGCCCACTCCTTTGTGCGCAGCAAACAAGACGTGCTGGATATTCAGCGCATCTTGGACGAATATCAAAGCCCGATAAAGATTATCGCCAAAATTGAAAATCAGGAAGGAGTAGATAATATAGACGAAATCCTGGAAGCCGCCTATGGGATTATGATTGCCCGCGGCGACTTGGGCATCGAAGTCCCGGCAGAAAAGATACCGGGCATCCAGCGCGTGCTGATTCGCAAATGCGTGGAAATGAAAAAGCCGGTTATCGTGGCTACACAGATGCTTCACTCTATGATTAATAACCCCCGGCCTACCCGCGCGGAAGTGACCGACATTGCCAATGCCATTTATTATCGTACCGATGCACTTATGCTCAGCGGCGAGACAGCCTACGGCAAATATCCCGTGGAAGCAGTTCAAACGATGACGAAAGTGATTTACGAATCGGAAAAAACAAAACTGACGGCAAACGATATCCGCGTGCCTTTTGTAGGAAACGACTTGGACGTAACTTCTTTTTTGGCCAAACAAGCCGTAAAATCATCATCCAAGCTACATGTGAAAGCCATTATCACCGATAGCAACACCGGACGGACAGCCCGTTACTTGGCCGCTTTTCGCGGAACGTCTACCGTATATGCCATCTGCTACAAAGAAGAAGTGATGCGTATGCTTTCGCTATCCTATGGCGTATGGGCCGTTTACCAACCCAGAAGCGACAGCCGGCGCACCTACCTTTATAATGCACTGAACGAACTTATTCATAGCAGCCATATCAGCCGCGACACGATGGTAGCTTACCTGAGCGGAAGCTTTGGAGAAGGAGGAGGAACGTCTTTTCTCGAAATCAATAGCGTAGGAAAAATGCTGGATGCGGCAAACGCCTATATTCTCCCAACGTTTAGCGAATGAGTATCCTCGATACATACATCCTTTCGCATATAGACCCGGAAAGCGAGTTGCTGCAAGAACTCACGCGAGACGCACATGTAAACCTCCTGCGCCCCCGTATGATAGCCGGCCATCTGCAAGGAAGGGTTCTGAAAATGCTTTGCCGCATCCTCCGCCCCCGGCGAATCCTCGAAATCGGAACCTATACCGGATACGCCACCCTTTGCATGGCTGAAGGAATAGACAACAACGCTTTGATACATACCATCGAAATAGAGGAAGAAATGGAGGACTTTATGATGAAATACATCACCCGCTCGCCGTACAAAGACCGAATACGGATACACTTCGGCGATGCGATGGACGTCATCCCGTTGCTCAACGAAACGTTCGACATGGTTTTTATCGACGCCGACAAACAGCATTATTCCGATTACTACGATCTGGTATTTCCCATCCTCCTGCCCGGAGGTGTTATCGTAGCCGATAATACCCTTTGGGACGGAAAGGTGGCGGAAATCCCTCCATCGACAGATAAACAGACAAGAGGTATTTTGAAATTCAACGAGAAGGTCAAACAAGATACGCGAATTGAAAAAGTTATACTACCTTTACGCGACGGTCTGACCGTTATCCGGAAAAAATAAATAGAACCCCATTATGGAAACAAAACGATTAAGCAAAATAGAACGTCTCCTGCAGAAGGAATTAAGTGAAATATTCCAACGTCAAACTCAGGCCATGCCCGGAACGCTGATATCCGTGAGCGCTGTGAAAGTGAGCGCCGACCTGAGCATCGCCAAAGCATATCTGAGTATTTTCCCCTCCAACAAAGGGAAAGAGCTACTGGAAACCATACAGACCCATACCCGGACGATACGTTACGACCTGGGGCAGCGCGTGAGGCTTCAGTTGCGCAAAATACCGGAACTGTCCTTCTTTATAGACGATTCGTTAGACTACCTCGAAAACATTGATTCGCTGCTGAATCCCTCACCTTCCAAGCGAGAAGATTCCAACTGATTTATGAGTTTTCCGTTCTACATCGCTCGCCGCTACCTCTTTTCCGAGAAGTCGCACAATGCTATCAACATCATTTCGTTGATATCGGTCTGCGGCGTGATGGTAGCTACGGCGGCGTTAGTGTGCGCACTCTCGGTCATGAACGGATTCAACACCATTATTTTTTCCATGTTCGGCAGCTTAGACCCGGAACTGAAGATAACACCCCGAACAGGGAAGGTGTTCAACCCGGCTTCGGAAGAAATACAAAAGCTCCGCCAACATCCCGGCATCGCCGTCTTGAGCGAAGTATTGCAAGACAATGCCCTGATACGCTATAAAGATCGGCAGGTGATTGGTACGATAAAAGGCGTAGACGAACACTACCGGCAATCGACGTCTATCGACAGCGTCCTGATAGACGGACAGTTTATCCTCAGCGACGAAGTAACCGGATATGCTACCTTGGGAATCGGGCTGGCAAGCGCCTTGGGTATCAACGCCGGCTTTATGGCGCCGCTGGAACTGTATGCTCCCAAACGAAACGAACAAGTAAACCTGGCCAACCCTTCTACTTCGTTTCATGTGGAATACAGTTATATCGCCGGCGTGTTCAGAACAGACCAGCAAGCTTACGACGAAGCCTTTATGCTGGTACCCCTCTCAACCACCCGCAGCTTGTTCGACTACGAGAACGAGGTGTCGGCCATCGAACTCCGCCTGACGGACAAAGCAAACCTCTCTGCCGTAAAAAAACAAATCCGCGCCCTACTCGGCGAGGAATACACCGTAAGCGACCGATACGAACAACAAGAGGTATCCTTCCGGATGATGCAATCGGAGAAATGGATGATATTCCTCATCCTTTGCTTTATCTTGGTCGTTGCACTCTTCAATATGGTGGGCAGCCTGTCGATGCTCATGATTGAAAAACAAGACGACATACGCACCCTCCGCAGCATGGGAGCCGGAGATGCGCTGATACGACGCATCTTCCTCCTGGAAGGATGGATGATTTCCGCTTCCGGCGCTTTGATAGGGGTAGTAGTGGGACTGATACTCTGCCTCCTTCAGCAAGAGCTGGGGCTGATTACTATGGGAGCAGCCGGTACTTTCGTCATTGATAATTACCCGGTCAAGGTGGAGGCAAGCGATATTGCCGTCATCCTGGTCACCGTTTTGAGTATTGGTTTTCTTTCCGCCTGGTATCCGGTATATTATTTAGGAGATCGATGGATAAAGAAGTGAAGAAGCGATACAGGGATTTCGGAAGCTTCCTGTGCGAAACCTTTCCGTATAAAGTACAAAAAATATCCGTTCATGCAGGCTTTAGCTGTCCCAACCGGGATGGCACGAAAGGATGGGGAGGATGCACCTATTGCAATAACCTGACTTTTAGCCCCGCCTACTGCCATACCCATCAAACGGTGAGCGAACAGTTGAAGGCCGGTATCCGCTTCTTCGCCCGCAAATATCCCGAAATGAAATATATTGCCTACTTTCAGGCATACACCAACACGTATTCCTCCATAGACGTCCTTGTTCGCAAATATGAAGAAGCGCTCGCTTTTCCCGAAGTAACCGGATTGATTGTGGCTACCCGGCCGGATTGTATGCCGGAGGAGCTTCTCGACTACTTTGCCCAACTGTCCCGGCAGAAGTTCGTACTCATCGAATATGGCATGGAAAGCACGCTCGACGCAACGCTTCGTCGCATCAACCGGGGACATACGCAGGCCGAATCGGAAGACGCCATACGCCGGACGGCCGACAAAGGGATTCATACCGGCGCACACCTTATCTTAGGATTGCCCGGCGAAGAACGTAGCGACATATTGCGTCATGCCGACGTAGTGTCCGAACTTCCGCTTACAACCCTCAAACTACATCAGTTGCAACTGATACGTCATACGCAAATGGCCAAAGACTATGCCGAACATCCCGAATGGTTTCATCTCCCCGGTATGGAGGAATACATCGACTTGGTCATCTCCTTTCTGGAGAGACTGAACCCAAGCGCCGTGGTGGAACGCTTCGTTTCGCAATCGCCCAAAGAATTGCTGATAGCGCCGGACTGGGGGCAGAAAAACCATGTCGTTACCGCTAAAGTGAACCAACGCATGGCCGAACGCAACACCCGACAAGGAAAACTTTATACGGCAAAATACATCGCGAATCATTAAAATTCAATCATAAATGGAAAGAAAACAACTCTGGAAGGGATTAACCCTACAACAAGTGGAAGAAAACAGAAAACGGTACGGCGTAAACACCCTTACCCCTCCCCAAAAAACTCCTTTGTGGAAACTGTTTCTTGAGAAATTTGACGACCCTATCATCCGAATTCTTCTCATTGCCTGGCTACTCTCGCTCGTCATTGCCGCCGTACATTGCTGGGGGCCTGAAGCGAAAGGGTTCGGAGCCTTTTTGGAATCAATCGGTATATTTTTTGCCATTCTGCTGGCCGGCGGAGTAGCCTTTATTTTTGAAGCAAGGGCCAAGAAAGCGTTCGACGTACTGAATACCGTAAACGACGATACGGAGGTGAAGGTAGTGCGGGAAGGACATATCTGCCAAATCCCCAAACGAGACGTGGTAGTGGGCGATATCGTTGTGCTGGAAACAGGAGATGAAGTACCCGCCGACGGGCATTTGCTGGAAGCCATCTCGCTGCAAATAAACGAATCAACGCTGACGGGAGAACCCGTCATCTCGAAAACAATCCGCGAAGAAAATTTCGACCCGGAGGCCACCTACCCCTCCAACGTTGTGATGCGAGGTACTACCGTAATAGACGGACACGGGACTTTTGAAGTAGAACAAGTGGGCGACGCCACCGGATACGGAAAGGTATACGAAGGCTCGCAGATAGAAAACAACATAGACACTCCCCTGCAAATTCAGTTGAAAGGGCTGGCCAAAGTTATCAGCAAAGCAGGATATGCCTTGGCCGGGCTTACGTTCGTGGTCCTTGCCGCCAAACTATTACTTCACTCTCCCACGCTTCCCCTCATGGATGTAGTGAGCCAGATGCTGAATATTTTTATGATTGCCGTCACCCTGATTGTCGTTTCCGTACCCGAAGGACTACCTATGAGCGTCACCCTAAGCCTGGCGCTTAGCATGAATCGCATGTTGAAAACAAACAACCTGGTGCGGAAAATGCACGCCTGCGAAACCATGGGAGCCACAACCGTAATCTGTACGGACAAAACGGGAACACTCACCCAAAACCAAATGCAGGTGTACGAAACAAACTTCTACAACCTGAAAAACCAAACCCTGGCCGACGACGAATTAAGCCGGCTGATAAAAGAAGGCATCGCCGCCAATTCTACCGCCTTCCTCGACCATAGCGCTCCCAAAATAAAAGCCCTGGGAAACCCCACCGAAGCCGCCTTACTCCTTTGGCTCCATAGCCGGGGAATAGAGTATCTTCCCCTGCGCGAAAAGGCCGAAGTACTGGAACAACTCACCTTCTCTACCGAACGGAAATACATGGCTACCGTCGTATCTTCTCCCTTGCTGGAGAAAAAAATTCTGTACGTAAAAGGAGCGCCCGAAATTGTCCTCTCCCACTGCAAACAAGTGGCCATCGACGGAACGTATAAACCTACGGAAATGTGCAAGCCGGCCATAGAACAACAGTTGCTCGCCTACCAAAATCAAGCCATGCGTACCCTGGGACTTGCTTACCGCATCCTGAGGGAAGGCGAGGAGGGAAACCGCTTTTACGAAGGTCGCCTGACGCCCGGCGTCGACCTTGTCTTCCTCGGCATTGTAGCCATTTCCGACCCGGTACGCGCCGACGTGCCCGATGCCGTTCAAAGCTGTCTGCAAGCAGGTATAGACGTCAAAATAGTAACCGGCGACACGCCCGCCACCGCCCGCGAGATAGCTCGCCGGATAGGCACCTGGAAAGAAAGCGATACGGACTTCAACCTCATCACCGGCCCTGCCTTCGAAACCCTTACAGACCAGGAAGCCCTCGAACGCATCCCCAGTCTGAAAATCATGTGCCGCGCCCGCCCCACAGACAAGCAGCGCCTGGTACGCCTTCTGCAACAACAAAATGCCGTAGTGGCCGTTACCGGCGATGGCACCAACGACGCTCCGGCGCTCAATGCCGCCCAAGTAGGCTTGTCCATGGGCGACGGCACTTCCGTGGCAAAAGAAGCCAGCGACATCACCATTCTGGACAACTCATTTGCCGGCATCACCCGCGCCGTGATGTGGGGACGTTCGCTCTACCGGAACATCCAGCGCTTCCTGCTTTTCCAACTTACCATCAATGTAGCCGCTTGTTTAATCGTACTGATTGGCTCTCTGGTAGGAACCGAGTCTCCCCTCACCATTACGCAGATGCTTTGGGTGAATCTTATCATGGACACCTTCGCCGCCGCCGCCTTAGCCTCTCTCCCGCCCAATCCCAAAGTGATGAACGACAAACCGCGCAAAAGCGGCCCCGGAGGCGATTTTATTGTCTCTCGCCCCATGACGTATCATATCTTCGCCGTAGGCAGCCTCTTTGTTGTTGTTCTTTTATGTATTCTGATTTATTTTACCCACACGGAAGGCAACCTCAGTTTGTACGAATTATCGGTATTTTTCACCTTCTTTGTGATGCTGCAATTCTGGAATATGTTCAACGCAAAAGCTTTTGCCGACAATAAATCGGCCTTTGCCCATCTTCGCAGCAGCAAAACATTTCTCCAAATCGCTCTCCTGATTATCGCAGGTCAGTATCTGATTGTCACTTTCGGCGGCACGATGTTCAACGTTGTACCCCTCCACTGGAAAGATTGGTGCACGATTGTAGCCTCCACCTCTATTGTCCTCTGGATAGGAGAAGCGATGCGATGGCGCAAACGATTTCTTGAGAAAAAAAGAAACTCCATGTTGCGCAACATGACGTCAAATTCACTTTGATTGAACTCCACCTCATGGGATTACACATTCCGCCATCCGTTCGAACATTTCCTGACGGGTGTCCACAAGATAACCCCCTTTCCCACTTCGAATCATATCCCGGACTACTTTGGCGTTGTACGCATCGGCATTAAACGCTATCAGGGTATCGAACGATTGATAAAAAAAACGCAGGATACGGCGGAAACGGTTCAGGTTGTGCCCCTCCACATGTAAGGTTTCCCGGGCAAAGCTTAATCGGTCGGCGTGCATACAGAAAGAAGCTTCTACGCTGTACGCATGCTTGAGATACAAGCATGCGAAACCCATAACGCCTTCCGTAGAACAGATAATCCGGTCGTATTCTCCGGACAGGAACAGATGGTGCAGGGCAAGAAAATCAGGGAAAATACAGGCGTATTCCTCGCCAAAAGGCAAGGTAAATTCCTTGACCGGCGGCAAGACTATTAAATGCTCGTCGGCCGGAACATGCGAAGAACAAATTACGATATCTACCGGCAGATTCCGGCGTTTTATCTCGGCGTGCATTTTTTGCAGAAAGACAGCCGCTTCGTTGTTGCCGTTCCACGTATCGGTAAGCCAAAGCGCTCGCTCCGGATGCTCAAAACGTCCGATTCGTCCGGAAAATTCTTTAAGCAACGGACGAATATTGAACATCGTTTTGGCGCTTATGAAATGGGCGGCCAAGACAAGGAACGCGCCGAAAAAGGGAAAGGATAAACCGTCGAGAAACCCGGCCATATCAATGCCTTTCTTCTCCCTGTTGTCGTTATCGACATAGGAACGGATATGAACGGGCAATTCTAATTTCTCAATCAAGATGTTGATGGATTGATTTTCGAAATGTTCTTTTTCATTCATTCGCTTCAGCTTTTTCTCCAGCCTGTGTGCTAAAATGGAATACAACTGCCGGTTGATTTTGGTAATCGACCGATAATATCCCTCAATTACATGCTGCCCATTCTCTCTGTTTTGGTCGGCAATATGCAGCGCTTCGTCAAATATGGGTTGATAAACGTTCTTTACCGCTATTTTTTTCAGGAGGGAAGGTTTTTTCCCCATCAGGCTATCGTGAAAAATCCGGACGAAGGTAGTCGTAACCTTATGTTGCCGCACTTCGCTGAAGAGGTTTGAAACAACGAAGGAAATCAATTTATCTTGCGAACTTCCTTTATGCAAAAGCATCCGCAGCAATCCGGGGTCGGTATAATTCAGGGTAATCTGGCAGGCGTAGTCTAAAAAGGCAATTGTCATTTTTTCTGCATTCTGAAATGTTCCGAACGGTGCCATACGTCCGTTCCATATCGCATCCAGCGCCAATTGAGAACGGGCTTCGTATTCGAGTCGTTTGTCAAGGTTCGGAACATGCAGATAAGTTCCCGTCATCCCCGCGAAAATCCCCATGTGACTGTCCGAGCCTCCGGATATCGCTTTGCGGTAGGGGTCGGAACAAAATTGAAGCGGGTCTATGCCAAATTCTTTGGCATAGCGGTCGATATCTTCTTTGGAAACGCTTTCCAGCCATTCCTTCACAAGCAGATTCTGCCACGTATCCCGCTGTCCGTTGATTACTTCAAATCGTTCGAAGACCACCAACATTTTATTGAAGAATGCGGCAGGAGGTATCTTTTTGGAAGAATAATGATAGAGCGGATGCGCCCAGATGGCAGGAATCCGGTTCTGACGGGCATATTCCAGAAAACGGTAAAGGTTTTTCCGGAGTTTTTCAAGTCTTACTTCCTGTTCGGGTGTAAAGCCGTATGCCAATACGTGGATACCGATTTCAAAATCGGGCACCATACAGCTAAATTCGGCAGCCGTTAGGATGTCTACACCTTTATCTTGCAAAGCATAGCAGGAGCGGGCATTGTTATGGTTTGTGACGGTAAAGACCGAGCAAGCGTTTTTTCTTAGTTTTTCCATCAGCGTTTCGCTCGGCAGCCACGTTTCGGGCACGTTGAGTATACGTCCTATCAATTCGTCGGGCACGTCGCTGTTGAGGTCATGACAATGCAAATCTGCTTTAAGGGTTTCTTCGGGAGGGAATTTATTTTGTTGCAGAAGAATGAATTT
>JAISZY010000069.1 GCA_031284375.1 Tannerellaceae bacterium
GTGATGCGAAAACATAAAACAGACTTACACACGGACGCAAAGATACAACGAAAAATCCAAACCATCACTCCTTTCGGAGGGATTTCTTTTGTAAACGATGAATTTACCCGTTCCGGGTTCTCCGCTTTGATAGATAAGGAGCTGGGCCGTCGCAGTAATTCCGGTTATCAGTACAGCGATATTTTTCACACGTGGTTTTCCATATTCTTTTGCGGAGGCGATGTAGCCGAAGATGTTCAGAGGCATTTGCGTGCCACGCTGGAAGGGATACCCTCCAACCCCTGTTCCGAGTCCCGACACGCTGCTGCGCGGCATATTGACAAACGACAGGGAATCTTCTGATAAGCACCTGTATTTTTTACCGAAACCACCAAATTATTTGATTGCGGATTTTAGGATACAGCTTGCGAGGTGTTTTTACAAGACAAAATAATCTTTAATCGATTCTAAATTTAGTTAATTCGTGTATATTCCGACAGTTGAACAGGGATTTTACTATCTAATTGCTATTGTTTTTTAAAGTTAATCCGGACAATGTTGGGGTTTTGTGAAATATATTTTGCGTCTTTCGGTAATTTCAATATCGGATTCCCAAAAAATCATTGTGATGTCTCCCCGGAATCATTACGATGTCTTCGGAGAGTCATTGTAATGATCCTCCAAAGACATCGTAATGATCTTCCGAAGAGATTGCAATGGTTTCTTGACTACTATACATATTACTGAAATTCTCGTTAAAAATAGAAATTTTAGTGATTCAAAATCATGAAAAAGACACTAAAGTTACTCTGACGGGATGATAGATATAAGTGGGAATATACAGCAAAAAGAATATTTCCGGAATGTATACGACTCTGTTTATCGCCAATTCGTATTGAAATGCTTCGGAATGTATTTTTCAAACCCTCAAATTACGGCGTTTTTCAGAGCCTTCGCCCAAAGTTGCGGCAAAAAAGCGGTTCTTCATGGCGTAAAATCTGACAAAAAGATAGTTTTGCCTCTCCGTTTACAAAATGATATTTTCTACCAAAGGAGTTAGCATAGGAGTTAGCATAGTAGAGAAATGGGAACAGAGGTGCCCATAAACAGGAAAAATATCTTTTTGACAAATAAAGTAGTGTCCGTAACTTAAATGTAACACGGAAAAAATCTACCTTTGTCTTTATATCTAAATATAATATCTATATAATACAGAATTATGGAAACAACAGTTGAAATAAAAGAAGCCGGAGGGAAACTCGGCGTTCTTGTCGTGGGAATTGGAGGCGCTGTCGCTTCCACATTTATAGCAGGTACATTGTCTGTCCGTAAAGGGGTGGGCAAACCCATTGGTTCCATAACGCAGTTGGCAACCATTCGTTTGGGGAAACGTAACGAAAATCGTTTTCCTAAAATAAAAGATGTTGTACCCTTGGCAGCATTAGACGATTTGGTGTTCGGCGGATGGGACATATTTGAAGAGAACATATACGAAGCGGCCGAACATGCCGAAGTGCTGAAGAAAGAAGATTTGGACGTTGTAAAAGATGAATTGGAAGCTATCCGACCGATGCCGGCTGTTTTCGACCGGAATTTTGTAAAACGACTGCATGGTACACATGTGAAAACAACCGCTTCGCGCCGGACGTTTACAGAACAATTGCGGGAAGATATCCGTAGGTTCAAAGACGAAAATCAATGCACGCGAATCGTTGTCATGTGGGCGGCAAGTACGGAGATTTATATTCCGCAGAGTATGGAACACGAGAGCCTCGTAGCTTTCGAACGGGCTTTGGACGAGGATAATACGGATGTCATCTCTCCCAGCATGTGTTATGCTTACGCCGCTATTTCCGAAGGTGCGCCTTTCATTATGGGAGCCCCCAACTTGTGCGTGGACATCCCTGCGATATGGGAACTCGCCGAACGGGAAAAAGTGCCTATCAGCGGGAAAGATTATAAAACCGGTCAGACTTTGCTCAAAACCGTACTTGCGCCGATGCTCAAAACACGTATGTTGGGCTTGGACGGATGGTTTTCTACCAATATATTGGGCAACCGGGACGGTGAGGTGCTGGACGACCCCGGCTCGTTCAAGACGAAAGAGGTCAGTAAATTGTCGGTTATCGATACCATTCTTCAAACAGATGTGTATCCCGAATTATACGGCAATATTTATCACAAAGTACGTATCAACTACTATCCCCCGCGCAAAGACAACAAAGAAGGATGGGATAATATAGACATCGTCGGCTGGCTGGGGTATCCGATGCAACTGAAGGTAGACTTCCTTTGTCGCGACTCTATTCTGGCGGCGCCGTTATGCCTCGACTTAGTTTTGTTTTCCGACTTGGCGCTACGTTGCGGTTTTTATGGTATCCAGTCCTGGTTGTCGTTCTATTTCAAAAGCCCGATGCACGACCCGGATCATGTGCCTGAACATGATTTGTTTATCCAACATACGATTTTGAAAAATACGCTTCGCCGGATTATCGGCGAACCGACATTGGACTATTTGGATTAATGGATTTTGCAATTATAGCTGCCGGTGAAGGCTCGCGTTTGATGCGGGAAGGCGTCAAACAACCCAAACCACTGGTAGAATTGAATGGAATTCCGCTAATTGACCGGTTAATACACATTTTTCTGAACAACCACGCTACCTCTCTTCACGTCATTATAAACGAAGAAATGGAGGAGGTGCGGAGGCATTTGCAAGGCTTGAGTTTAGCCGTTCCGTTGCAGGTGGTGGTGAAGTCTACCCTTAGTTCGATGCATAGTTTCTTCTATCTAAGTCCGTATCTGAAAGGAGAACGATTCTGCCTCACTACGGTAGATACGATTTTTAAGGAAGATGAATTTCGTGCGTATATCCAAGCTTTTCGGACGGAAGAATCCGATGGATTGATGGCGGTTACCGAGTATATCGACGACGAAAAACCTCTTTACGTAACTGTGGATGAAAAATGCTTCATCCACAGTTTTACCGACCGGGCGGAAGAAGGTTGCCGATATGTGTCGGGAGGCATATATGGACTGAAACGTTCGGCGCTCAACGTATTGGCCGAGGCTGTGGCGCAAAACGAATCGCGTATGCGGAATTATCAACGCCGGTTGATTGCGGAAGGACTGAAACTGAAAGCGTATCCCTTCAACAAAATTGTGGATGTAGACCACGCTGCCGACATAGAAAAGGCAGAACGTTTTTTAAATGACTAACTAACTCTAACGTCTTAGCGTATGAATGAACTGATTGTAGCAGGCATCCGGAGAGGAACAAAGTTTTCGCCCAATCACGTGGGAAACGATGCGGCCATCTTTGGCCTTACCGTAAGAGAACTCCGCAAACAGGGATGCATTGTGCACGAATATCCCGAATCCGTCCTGATGGAAGACGGCATAGAGGAACATCTTATTTTCAATATGGTGAGAGACGACCGGGCGGTACGCCGGTTGCAACAATATGAAGACGAAGGCCGTATCGTTATCAACTCGGCCTACGGAATAAGGAACTGCACCCGCGAAAGAATGACCCGTCTGCTGATTGCCAACCATATCCCACATCCCAGAAGTCTGATTGTGCGCACCAATATCGACCCCTTGCCTCTGCTCCGCGATGCCGGATTTAATCATTGCTGGATTAAACGGGGTGATTTTCATGCCATCCACCGCGAGGATGTAACCTACGTGCGTAGTGGCGACGAGGCGCAAAGCATCCTCGAAGAATATGCAATACGCGGGATAGACAACGCCGTGATAAACGAGCATTTGAACGGAGACTTAGTGAAGTTCTACGGCGTATCGGGAACCGACTTCTTCTACTGGTTTTATCCCACCGCCGCACATCACAGCAAATTCGGATTGGAGCAGATAAACGGCACGGCGCAAGGATTTCCTTTCGACCCCGAATATCTCCGCTCCCTCTGCAACCGGGCGGCCCAACTGTTGAACATCCGGATTTATGGCGGAGATTGCATCGTGTCTGAAGAAGGCGTTGTGCGCATCATTGATTTCAACGACTGGCCCAGCTTTGCCCCCTGTCGCAATGAAGCGGCTCATTTTATAGCCAAACGAATTTATTCCCTCATCCACAGCGTATGCAACGTACAAATAACGCTATAAAATCTACCTTCAAATCGGTAGATACCGAAGAGTTTATCGATATACATTTCTACCGTCCCTTGGGATACTATTGGGCTATAATCTTCCGGAAAGCAGGCATCCACCCCAACGGCGTTACCATCCTGGCTATTTTTCTGGGCATGGCCGCCGGGGTATGCTTCTATTTCGGCGACCTTACGGTCAATGTCCTTGGCATGTTTCTGCTGGTATGGGCCAATATGTACGATAGCGCCGACGGACAGTTGGCGCGTATGACGGGACAAACCTCTCCGCTGGGACGTATGTTGGACGGTTTTTGCGGAGATGCCTGGTTCTTTACCATCTATGCCGCCATTTGCCTGAGGCTGACGCCCGAATGGGGGCTGTGGATATGGGCGCTGGGCGCTGTAACGGGTTACGGTCACACCCAACAGGCCGCCATGGCGGATTATTATAGAAATGTACATTTATTATTTCTGAATGGAAAAAAGGGCAGCGAACTATCCGATACCATAAGCCTGCGGAAAGAATGGGAACAGTTGAGTTGGAAAAAGAACTTCCTTCTTAAGCTGGGAAACACTATATATCTGGATTATACGCGGAAGCAGGAAAAACAAACCCCTCAGCTTCAACGGATGATGACGTTTATCCGCAACGAATACAAGGACGAAGCGCCGGAATGGTTCCGGAAATCATTCCGCGAAAAAAGTCTGCCACTGATGAAATATACCAATATGCTGTCGTTCAATACGCGGGTTATTGCCTTGTTCGTTAGCCTGTTTATCCATCTGCCGTGGCTTTATTTTATTTTCGAATTAATCGTGCTGAATATGATGTTGGTCTATATGGTAGTAAAACACGAACGTTTTTGCGCTATCTTTGCCGAACAATTACATCTTAAACAGCAAGAAAAAACATGTTGTTCAACTCGGATAAAATAAAAGCCATCCTGTGCGATTACGGCGGTACGATAGACAGCAACGGGATGCATTGGGCGGAAGTGATTTGGCAATCGTACCAAACCATGCAGATACCCGTTAGTAAAGAACTTTTCCGCCAGGCTTATATCTATGGCGAGCGTACCTTAGCTCAAAACCGTATCGTGCTTCCGCACCATAATTTTTGGCATGTGCTCCGGCTGAAAGTGGAGGCGCAACTGCAATGGTTGCTGGATAACAAACATTTGCCGGACGATGATAGAGCGCCGCACTACATCGCCAGCGTGGCCGACTGGTGCTATACCTACGCCCAGATATGCATCAACCAGGCCCGCCCCATCCTGAAAAATCTGTCGGAACAGTATCCGATTGTGCTCGTTACGAATTTCTACGGGAACATGCAAGCTGTGCTGGAAGATTTTTATCTCGCCACGTTGTTTGTTTCCGTTATCGAATCGTCTGTTGTAGGAATCCGGAAGCCCAACCCCGATATTTTCAGGCTGGGCATGGAACAATTGGGGCTTGCCCCCCATGAGGTGGTGGTGATAGGCGATTCGTACCACAAAGACATCCTGCCCGCCTCAAGCCTTGGATGCTGCACCATCTGGCTGAAAAAAACAGGTTGGGAACCGGAAGTCGGCAACGAAAGCGCCGATATCATTACCTCCGATTTTGCCGCATTAAAAGACATCTTCCGCACCACCGAAACCGGCGGATTATTCATATAATTGCCGGACAGCACCGGGTTCTGCCTGTGGTTTGTAGCGGCAACTACGTTTGAATCCACATAACGATACAGTTCGGATATAGAAACCACCTGGTCGTGGTTCGTATCGGCCTCGCCTTTCAGTCCCCGAATCAAAAAGTGACTGAAAACGCCTTGCCGTATGCCCGAATTTTCTATCGAATACTCGTCGCCCATCGAAGAAAGCAACAGGACGGGAGCGCCGCCGGACTCTTCGAACGTTTGATAGTAGGCGCTTTGCGTTTCCCGTTGCGCCCAGTTGCCCGAATGACAAGCGTCGGCGATGACGTACTTAAACCGGGCCGGCGATTTATCGAACACCGCTTGTATCTCGCGGTGCATCAGCAACCCCTTGTTGTCGGTAGACATACCGTTGTATTCCTGCGTGATAAAAGCGCTCCGCGCGCCGTGGCCGGAGAAGTAAAACACAATGGCGTCGTTGGAAGCCGCCTGCATGTAGACCTCGTTCATGGCCTGCATCACGTTGCTGCGGGTGGCGTCTTCGTCTATCAACACCCGGACTTGCCCGTCCGGCAGCGAACCGCCTTCGGGACTTTTGTAAAAGGCATACATCCGGTAGGCATCATCGTCGGTATAATTCAAGCCGGGGATATGCCGGTAGGACGCCACGCCCACCACCACCACCCAGACCCGCATATCGGAAGAAACCCTCGCGGGAGACGTAGGCGTTGGAGGCGCGCTGTTCGTCGCCGGCGCACGACCAAAGCCCTCATCTATAAAACGACTGACCGCCTGTTGCTCCTTCGACGTCTTCAAATCGCCCGTTTCCTCTCTCAATTCCTGCCACCGGGCATATTCCTGCGCCTTTTGTTTGCGCCAGGATTCGTAGCTACTGTTTTGCGCCGACAAGAGGGAACTTCCCATCAGCAGCGCCAAGAATGTAATACATCGTGTTTTCATATTTATTTATATACATTTATTATATAGATTGCTCCATCGTTGTTCCGTGAATGGACGAATCACTATGTGATTCATGCTTTCGTGAGTTCACGACGGAGCAGTTCACTACGTGAGTCGTGCTGCTGGGAGACATAGTAGATCTCCTTAGAACATGTTACGACGCTACCGATAAACAGTGCCGCAAGGATGATAAAGTGTCTCCTTATTGATTGATTGATTGATGTTTTTTTGCTTCAATACATACTATAGAAGGTGCATTTTCCTCTTCAGATGTTATATTACGATTTGTCGTTCCATCGAATAATGGAGGACTTTCCAAGTCCGATTTTTGCATATAATTATTGTACTCATTATACCGATTACCTTCTTTTATTCCAATCTTTTTTCTTTTAAAGAATGCATCTTTACAAATATTAATCAAATCCCATATCATTTGAGACCAATTAGTAGAATCGTTATGAATATCTTTTTCTGCCTCAAATTTTCTTCCATTATCAAATTTTAAAAACTTGATTAAATCTTTACTAAAGTCAGGATACACTCTATATTGCGACATTTCGGATAGTACTTTTGCAAACCCAATTGGAAAAACACCCGGATATTCTTTTGTAGACACCGGATTATTATCGAACAATAAAAATTGAGCTCCATCTGTTGGTTTTTTACAATAGATATCCCTCCTTATCCCCTTTAACGCTCCTTTTGTGTATGTAAACTCAGGCCAAGTTTGGTATAATTCAAGTTGAAGCTTATCTCCTGATTTTATATTCGAATAATTCTTTGCAACTTTTGCCTGTGTAAGTAAAGAATTATATGTTTCCTTGTTGTTTTCATCCGTATATTTGTAAATAAACAACAAATCACCTAACTCTACCCCTCTTTCTTTAAATTTCACTATCGGTTTTTGGTGGCAAAATATACCTGTTATTCCAAATTGGTAATCAGGGAAAAACTCTTTTAAAATACAAAATAAATCCTTTGTAAATAAAAGCGTTAGAATAGCCACAAAATCATGTTCAAAAAGACGCCCATATCGGGAGTAAGCATCTTGCAGATTTTTCAATAATGCCGAATGCATTTTCTTGTACAAATTAGATTCTATACTATCTATATCTAAATTTTCCATATTCACTTTTTTATAATGTGTAAATAATTAATTAAATCTTGTCTATTTCTCACAGAGCATTCAGAGAAGTTTCGCAAACATCCAAATATTTCTCGCGAAACATCTACATCCTTCTTTCTTTAAAATTTAAACATAGGAACTTATAAGTCCTTATGTTGTTTTATCTTCCTATCCAGCACTGCCCAACGCAGCTAAGGCCAACCGCTTGTTGTTGTATAATAATTCATATCGTTTTATCTTTCATTAGTTTCTCTTTTCACGGCGCCTCCACAATTGTTCCGAAACATTTCCAATCCACTGAGCTTTGGTATGCAGCTTTGCTCCCATTAGGTACAGTTAATGTAGCCACATCAATAGGAATGCCGGAAAAAGAGTAGTAGTCGTAGTAGGAGCAGTCGTAGTATAAATCAGGAGGTGTCGGATTCTTTACGGATACGCTTGTCAAGCTATAACAATTCCTAAAAGCATAGTTTCCAATCGTGCCTACCGATGCCCCAATCGTGAGGTTATACAAGGAAGAACAAGAACTAAAAGCATAATCTCCAATAGTTGTTACATTATCGGGAATAACTAAAGTTGTGAATTTACATCCGTAAAAAGCATAGCCTTCAATACTTGTCACGGAATTAGGAATCGTTACAGATTCTAAACCACTACCTCGAAAAGCATATTCACCAATTTTCGTTACCGTATTGGATATAGTAACAGATTTTAGGTTTGTGTAGTAGTAGTAGGAGGAGTAGTAGTCGCAAAAAGCATAATTACCAATATTTGTTACGCCATTCTCTATCACAACATTTACAATATTACTATAGTGGGAAGACCATGGCGCTCTATTAGACGACGAATAATGCGGCATGGGGCCGTTGCCGCTGATAGTGAGCGTTCCATTCGAAAGTCTCCAGGTTAGAGAGGCGGTTGTTCCGCTTTTCTTTTCAACCGTTACCGAGCAGGTGGCCGTTTTGTTGCCGTCTTCGGTTTGTACGGTGATGGTGGTAGAACCTTCCGCTACTGCCGTTACCAATCCCGTAGCGGACACCGTTGCTACGGATGGGCTACCGCTTATCCAGGTCACCTGTTTATTGGGTGCTTCAGGCGGAGCTATGGTTGCAGTGAGTTGTTGGGTATTTCCAACTTCCATCGAAAGGGAAGATTTATCTAATGAAACGGACGTTACGGTTATTCTTCTAACCGTTACCGAGCAGGAGGCCGTTCTGTTGCCATCTACCGTAGTAACCGTAATCGTTGCCGAACCTTCTTCTGCTACGGCCGTTACCAATCCCGTAGCGGATACCGTTGCTACGGATGTGTTGTTGCTGTGCCAGGTCACCTGTTTATTGGATGCATTAGATGGTGTTATGGTTGTCGTCAGTTGTTCGGTAGCTCCCATTCTTCCCAGGGAAAGGGAAGTTTTATTCAAAGAAACGGCCGTTACCGCTACTACAGGAACAGTAACGGATACATTACAACCAGCCGTTTTTCCCCCATCTGCCGTAGTAACGGTAATGGTTGCCGAGCCTGCCGCTACGGCCGTTACCAAGCCGGTAGCAGATACCGTTGCTACGGACGTATTGCTGCTTGCCCAACTAACCGTTTTATTCAAAGCATTTGAAGGCGACACGGTGGCATACAGTTGCTCTGTACTCCCAACAATCAAAGAAAGAGACGCTTTGTTTAACGATACGCCGGTAACCGGAATGCCCAACGTAGAGAAAGATAGTTGCGTACTGTATGTATGTCCATTGGCGTTTTCGGCATACGCCCGGACAAAGTATTCGGTTGCAACTTCCAAATCGGTTACTATCTGCGTAAAAGATTTGGGTACGTTGCAATCGCCAAGATTGAAGAAACGGTCCTCAATCGTTGGTTCGGGCGAAGTACTTAGGCAAAAGCCATGTTTTGTTATCTCGCTTCTTCCTACATCTTCAATAACGCCGCTGAAAGTAGCGCCGGTAGACGTAATATCGCCTACGGGGTTGATACTTACAACAGGTGTACTGTTTGAAGAAATACTCATTTTCACAGGTATGGCATACGTATCGTTTCCCGATTTAAGAATAATACTTCCGGTATAATTACCGGCCGAAAGCGATTCGCGAGATACCAATATGTTCAATTTATCCGTTGTCGTTATCCTGCCCGATGTTTTTTCGGGTATAATCCAGTTATTGGATGTTTCTACCGTATAGTTAATGGTATTCGTCCCTTTATTGGTCAGTTGGAGAGGAAGCGATGTGGTCAGTTTGCCGAAGTCCAATTCCAGCGGCGCGTATTCCAGATTAACCCCTACCACTTTCATGGTTACGGCAATATTCTGGCTTCCTCCGTTCGACGAGATAGAAAAGGTTTGTTGGTACGAACCTTTTTGCATCTGATTCCTGCTTGCCGTTACCACTACGGTAGATTTTTCTTTAGCGGTAGTACCCGTCAGGGGGCTGCAAACAAACCAGCCCGGTTCGTATTTGATTGACCACTTCAATTCGCCATTGCCGGTATTAGTGATATATAGGGACAAGGTTTCCGAATCTTCACCAAAATCCAGCGATTTGTCGCTTACCGCAAGAACAGGGATTATCGGCTCTTTTTCCATTGTTACATCTACCACATTATTCACTCTGGCCTGCACCTTCGATTCTTTGGAGGCCGAAATATACTCCGGCTTGGTATAAGTAAGGGTATATTCTTTCTCTGTCAGATCTTCGAAAAAATACGAACCGTCTTTGCCGGTTACTTTACTCAGTCCTACGGGGCTGAGCGCAACACTTACGTTTTCCAACGGCTGTTTGGTTTGCGCATCCTGTACAACGCCGGAGATGCTTCCGGTCAGCACAATAATTTCTGTTGTACAAGCGCCGAACAATAACGTAGATAATAAAAGTGATAGTACGGATAATTTCTTCATCTCAATCTATATTTTTTTTAAAAGTTCATGACTAATCCTACACCGGCATATTCCCCGTTCGCTACGGGATAGAGTGCGAAAGGCTGCCCCCGGCGAATCAGGTGTTTTTCCCCGGGAGCAGCTATGGCATCAATTAAGTTGTACAAATACAAAGCAGCCGCTCCGGTGAGGCAGAGGTTGCGTATGTTTTTCATCGTATCGGCATTCCGGGCGTATGTCCGGATCGCATCGGACTGGTGCGTCTCGTTTATCTTCTTCATATAGCTTGCCCGCAGATTCTCGGCGGCAACGAGGCCGCCTACCAGCGCTACTTCTCCGCCAATGATGCAGACGCCTTTTGCCGTCGAGCCTTTGTACATCTGTCCCCAGCCGGGCAGTAAGGCCGACCGCCAGAAGGCATCGCCCCCGTAGCGGTCGGTATATTCCGGGATATAGGGGCGGAAGGTTCTCCGGTCGGACACTTCGTACAGCGCCCACAGGCGGTAGACGTATCCGGCGGACGTACGCACCCGTTCGTGGTATTCGCCGGCCTTTACAAAGAAGGCGCGGAATCCTTCCCGGTTGATGCGATACGTCGTGACGGAGCGTTCCGTTTCGTCATAAGTCCGGCTCGTCATCTCTCGTTTTATCTCGGACAAGGTGCGAGACGTTACCTCTACTCCGGCCTGATTTCCCAAGTCGAGCAACAAGGAGTTCAAAGCGTCTTCTCCGGCGGCTTTCAGCGATTTCCCTTCTCCTATCTCCACCCGGTACTCGAAGGCCGGACTTGCGGGAGGAAACTCTCCGTCCATCCAAGGCAATCTACCCGATTGAGCAGAGAGAAAAGAAACAGAGAAAGCCGGAAGAAGAAACAACAAACCCGAAAAACAGATGGTTTCTTTCATTCGTATGGAAGCCCGGCGGCCGGAGGTTTATTTTTCTTCGAAAGCTTCCTGTACGAATTGGGATACCTGATTGGCATATTCCTGCGCCAGACGGGTTTCTTCGGCCGCTCGCCGCATGGCTCTCACGCGGGCTTGCATGGCTTTGTCTTCGTCTACAATATACCAGGCCTGATAGGACTTGCCGGCGCCGTTGGGTTTTTCGAGCGCCAGACTGAAGTCCAGTTCGCCTCGCACTTCGGCGCTTACCAATCGTTCGTAGGCGGCATAAAATTTATCGAACTCCGCCGGTACGTCGCCGGACGAATTATTGAACATATCCGAAACAATCCGTCCCCGTACGTACGAGCCGGCGCTTTGGGCATATTCGATCAGCGCATTGTTCAGGGCGGCCGACTTACAAACATTCAGGGACTGACACATGGAAACGGTGGCGATGATTTCCTTGTTGTTCTCGTTGGCATGGAGCGTTCGCAGATGTTTCATGATGGCGGCGTCTAAGGTTAGGCTTGTACCGCTCGTCACCCACTTCTGTTTTTTCAGCTCCTTGGTTTTCGCTTTATACACTTTCTCCATTGTTTTTCTGTACTTTTTGTCACTCTGCGCTTGTGCGCTCAGGCCGATGCAAAACAATGAAAGCATCAGGATACGAATAAAAATTTTTGTTCTCATGTTCTATGTTAAAGGTAAATAATTAATTCCTCCGCTTCCGAACATGAAAAAAGCGTGAACTTAACTCCGAAATCTGTTATTGAGGTCTTCGACTACCTATCCACCAAACAACGAGTAAAGCTCACGCCGAAGCGTGAGCGTCATCGCTTTACTCTTGGTGGATTTGAAATTGTCGAAGTCTCAATAACCAGAATACAAGCTAAACGCTTTTTCCACTATGTCTTACAATGTGCGTACTAACGCTTTATTATGTCTAACGAGCAAACATTCGTCGGGGTTAGTTCACATTTGTTTTGCAAAAGTAAAAATAACCGGAATATAAAACGCAAGTTAACCGGGAAAATGGTTAAATAGATGGGGGTATTTTATGAATTGTTTCTTCTCTTCCTCCACAACTGCCAACTATTAATGATATTCTGCCATAAAACGTAGGCTGCGGGGGCTACCGAGGAGATGGGGTGAAGATAAGTCTGGGCAATCCAGATGGCTAAGATGGTGTTTTTTTGTCCCAATCCCTGTCCGCACGAAATCGCATCGCCGTAATGTCTACCAATACGACGACCTAAAAGAAACTGACATACGCATATCGCCAGCGAAACAAGGGCCAGCGTTATTTCCGTTTGGTAATCGGGGTTCTCCTGCTCTACAAGAAACCCTACCGTCTTGCCCGTTACCACCGTGAGGGCTATCACCCAAAGATAGAACGAGAGATTGTGTATGCTCAACAACTTGGCGTTTACCTTAGGCAGGGCATAACGGATAAACCAGGCCAACAGCAGCGGAAGAAGCAGGATGGGCGCTACCCGACGGCAGATGCGAAACAAAGACTCCATAAAGGGTATATCCGCCGAAGAACTTACCAGCGGAAGAAGAAGCGGAGCTGCAATCGCAACAGCCATATTGCACAATAACAGATAACTGGTGAGAAAACCGACATTCCCGCCCAATAATCCCGTAATAACGGCCGCAGCCGTGGCCGTAGGAACCAATACGCAGATAAACGCCCCTTGCGCTACCACCGGATGATAAAACACAAAAATGCCGTAGACCAACATGCTTCCCGCCAACTGAATGAGCAGCAACCATAAATGCGCCGGACGAATGGACACCGCACGAGGAGACAACTTGCAGAAGGTAAACAACAGCATCGTGAAAATAAGATAGGGCGTAAGAAAAGAGAGGTAACTTATCCACCGATAAGCTACCACTCCGGTTATCATCGCCAGGGGAAGCGCCTGATTTTTTATAAATCGCAATACGTTCACCGGCGCGTTATTTGAAAGGGATATATTGCACAAAGGCTTCGATGGCTTCGTAGGCCGCCAGGCCTAATTGCCGGTAGAGGTCGGCCGTTGCACGGTTGCGGTCTTCGGCGCGTTGCCAGAAAAGGCGTTCGTCGTTTCCCAGGAACGGGGCGCTCTCGGCCTGCGACTGATGTCGCAAGATTGCGTTTCGCTTGCTGCGCAGTTCTTCGGGACTGATAGGAACGGCCATCTCGATATGATCCATTTCCCACTCCGCCCAGGCGCCGCGGTACATCCAGATGCGGCATTGTTTCATCCAATCTTCGTCCTTCAGCTCGTCGATGGCGGCCAAGGCAGCGTCGAGGCATACTTTGTGCGTGCCGTGCGGGTCGGCTAAATCGCCGGCCACAAAGATTTGATTAGGCTTTATTTCTTCCAGCAGGTCGCGAACAATTTTCACGTCTTCTTCTCCCAAGTCTTTCTTCTTTACCATACCGGTTTCGTAGAAAGGAAGGTCGAGAAATCGAATATGGTCGTCGTTCGTTATGCCCGAATAGCGGGCGGCGGCACGCGCTTCTTCCCGGCGGATGGTGCCTTTCATAAAGAGCACGTCGGCTTTTTCCTTTTCTCCTTCCACCTTTTCGTATCGCAGGTAGCGGATTATTTCTTCGGCCTTTTGCTTCACGGTTTGTTCGCCCGGCGAGTAGCGGCTACATACATCCCGCAGATATTCGCAGTAACGGAGCACTTCTTCGTCGCCCACAGCGATATTGCCCGAAGTCTGATAAGCCACATAGACGTCGTGGCGCTGGGTACAGAGGCGATGGAAGGTGCCGCCCATCGAGATCACATCGTCGTCCGGATGCGGGCTGAAGATAACTACCTTCTTGGGATAAGGGAACGCCCGTTCGGGACGATTCGAATCGTCGGCATTCTGTTTACCTCCCGGCCATCCGGTGATGGTATGCTGTATGTCGTTGAATATTTTGATATTCACATTGTAGGCCGAGCCGTACAAGGCCAGCAGTTCTCCCAATCCGTTTTCGCTATAATCCTTATTGGTGAGTTTCAGGATAGGTTTGCCCGTCAGCCGGCAGAGCCACACGATAGCCCGGCGAATCAATTTATTATCCCACTCGCATGGCGTTACGAGCCAGGGGTGGTTGATGCGCGTAAGCTGATAGGCGGCCGAAAGATCTATCACGGCTTTCGCATTGTTGGCGCTTTGCAGGAAACTGGCCGGCAGGCTGTCGGTTTCTTTTCCTTCTACGGCTTCTTTTATAATCCCAGCCTTTCCTTCTCCCCAGGCCATCAAAACAATTTGCCGGGCGTTCAATATCGTAGAAACGCCCATCGTAATAACGCCGGCCGGAACGTTTTCTACCGATTTAAAGGTACGGGAAGCCTCCTTGCGCGAATCGTTATCGAGCAATACTAAGCGAGTGCTTGTATTCGCGCCGGCGCCGGGGCTGTTGAAGCTGATGTTGCCCGCATGACCGATACCCAGCAAAACAACGTCTATGCCGCCAAAGCGTTTTATTTCCTGTTCGTAGTGCATACAAAAGTCCAGGATATTTTCCTTGGGCATAAATCCATCGGGAGAATAAATATGTTCGGGCAATATATCTACATAATCTAAGAAATAATCCTTCAGATAAGCCAGATTGCTGAACGCCGCCGAAGCAAGCGGGTAAAACTCGTACAGATTAAATACGATTACGTTGCGAAAGCTAAGCTGTTCTTCTCTGTGCAAACGTATCCATTCTTTAAATACGCTTTGAGGCGTGCGGCCACCCGGAAGGGCGAGGACAAAAGGCTGTCCGGCCAACTGTTTTTGCCGGATTTCTTCGGCTATTTCTCCGGCAATATAGCGAGAGCCTTCGCTGGTTGACTCATATACATGGGTAGGAATCTTTTCGAGGCGCGTAAGAACAGACTGTTCGTAGGCATTGGCTGGGCGATAATACTGCGTAGGTATCCGCGTGAGTGAGATTTGGGAACTTAAATTTGTTTTCATTTTTTCTGTTTTTAGCCTTAAAATATAAATCAGAGACAAAAGTAGTAAAGGATTTCGGATTTTATCCTTGACGCCTACATGTTTAATCTTCTGATACGAAAAATTTTCGTGCAAGGATGTATAATATTCATCCGAAACGAAACCTCCCTTACTCTGTCTGTGAGAGCGACAGCCACCGTATACCTTTCCTCTATAATCATCAACGTTTTCATGACTTGCTTATAAATCGCATATTTTTATCTAAGTTTGTAGCGAAATAATAATAAATGATGAAAAAAGAAATAGGAAGAATATTCGTTGATGTGGCGAAATTGGTTATCGGAGGGGTTATACTCGCCGGACTGATGAGACAGGATATACCACCGGTATATCTGTTTACGGTAGGAAGTATAGTTGCCGTATTATTGACTGTCGCGGGGATTATTTTATTATCATGGGAAGAAGAAAGTACCAACAACTAAATAATAATAATGTATCATGGAACTACTTTATTTCTTTGCAGCATTAGGTTTGATAGCTCTCGGAGTAATTATTTATTCTCTGATTTGCATCCATAAAGAAAAAAAACAAAACAGGCCGTCGTGATGGCTTATGCTTTCGCTATAACACTTAAAATACGGTGGGCCGTAGCGGAATTGGGCGGGCGATGCGAAAGAGGATGACGCATTTTTGCGTATGTTTGCAAACAATTAACAACAGGGCACCTATAAAAACCCCAAAATCAAGGCTTGCGACAGAGGCAAAAGCGGAGTTTACTAAAGTAAATGAGCATTTTGCCGACGGAGCGTAACGCAGAGTTTGGGGTTTTTATAGGTGCCCAACAAACAACGTAAATATACCCTGCTTTTTATGAATCATCCGAAGATTTCTTTTCTTTGCTTATGCCTCGCCCTTGCGGGAGTAAGCCGGGCGCAAGTGGCCGAAGACGACTCCCAATTGTCGTACTTCCTGCCCGCCGACAATAACGTTACGTACAACCCCAATGTCCCCACACCCGACGCTATCCTGGGATTCCAATTAGGCGAACAACATGCCGAATGGAATCAGGTGGTAGATTATATGAAGACACTGGCCCAAGTTTCCAACCGGGTAAGGGTGCGCGAAACCGGCCGAACGTATCAACATCGACCTTTCTTGGAAGTGACGATTACTTCGCCCAACAATCTGGCGCAGATAGAAACCATCCGGGCCGAACACCTCCGCTTGGCCGACGTAAACCTGTCGGCTTCGCTTCCTTTGACGCGGATGCCGGTGGTGGTAAGTCTGATGTACAGCATCCACGGCAACGAACCTTCGGGGGTGAACGCCTCGCTGGCCGTGGCCTACTACTTGGCGGCGGCTCAAGGGGAGAAGATAGAAAGTTTGTTGGAACAGACGGTGGTGACGCTCTCGCCGGGCTTGAATCCGGACGGCGTGAATCGCTTTGCGTCTTGGGTGAATAGCTCGCGAAGCCTGAGCAATGTCTCCGACCCAAATTCCCGCGAGTTCTCCGAGCCGTGGCCTTCCAGCCGTACCAATCATTATTGGGCCGACTGCAATCGCGATTGGTTGATGACGCAGCATCCCGAAGGAATCTCGGCCGTAGAGACCTACCTGCACTGGCTGCCTAACTTGGTGGCCGACCATCACGAGCAAGGCTCTTCGCGCCATTTCTACTTCAGCCCCGGACATGCCAAACGTACCAATCCGTTTACGCATCAGGCCAACCAGGATTTGACAGCCCAAGTGTCTGCCTTCTGCGCTCAGGAATTGAACAAAATAGGCTCGTTCTATTTCTCGAAAGAAGGCTACGACGATTTTTACTACGGAAAAGGCGCCGCCTATGGCGATATACACGGCTCGGTTTGCCTTTTGTACGAACAAGCCGCTACGCGCGGTCATGTACGCGATACCCGTCACGGCGTGCGCACGTTTGCCTGGACAATCCGCAACCAGGCGTATGCCTCCTATGCCACCATCTTGGCCGGATACGCCTTGAAAGATAAGTTGCTGGGCTGGCAAAAAGAATTTTATGAGTTATCGGCGGCCGAGGCCGCTAAATTGCCCGTTAAGGGATACGTATTCGATACGCGAGGTTCCCGCACGGCAAGCCGGCAATTTCTTCAAACCTTATCGCATCATCAAATTGAAGTCCGCCGTTTGGCAAAAGATATTACCGTAGATAAACAAAGCTTCCTGGCCGGAGATGCCTACGTGATACCGATGAATCAGAAGTTCCACGGCATGATTCGCACGTTGATGGAAAACAATTTGTCGTTTCAAGACAGCATCTTTTACGATATCTCCACCTGGACGTTCCCGCACGCATTCAATTTGAAGTACGCCGAGTTGAAGAACCTGTCCGGACTGCTGGGCGAGAAGGCGACGGAAAACACATTTCCTCCGGGTCGCCTCACAGGAGGCAAGAGCGAGTACGGATACGTCTTCGCATGCAAGGAGTTTTATGTGTACCGTGCGCTGAACGAACTGCTCCGCGCCGGATTGCGCGTATCGGCAGGCAGCCGCCCCTTTCTGCTGAAAACATCCGGCGGCGACGTATTGCCGATGGACTATGGCGCCTTGGAAATTCCCGTAAAGAATCAATTGCTGAGCGCCGACGAAATCCATGCGCTCGTATCCCGCTTGGCCGTGGAGAACGGGATAGAAATCCATGCCGTACAAACCGGTCTGACGGACGATGTAGACCTGGGAAGTCCATCCTTCACCGTTCTGCAACGCCCCCGCGTGGCTATCCTGACGGGACGCACGATGGGCGTAGCCGATTCGGGCGAACTATGGTTCTTGCTGGATAAACATTTCGGGATGCAGCCTACGCTAATCGAGGCCGGCTCGCTCACGCCCCGGATGCTGCATCGTTACAACGTTATCGTGATGGCCAACGGCGTGCCGGCTTTATCGAAAGAAACCGAAGCGGCGCTAAAGGAATGGGTAGGCCAAGGCGGTACGTTGATAGCCACCGGCCGGGCTTACGCTTTGGTGAAGCGCGCCGGCTTGCTGTCGGTACGCACCTCGGAGGAGGGATTCCGCGAAGACTCCACCCGCTACCGTCCTTTTGCCGAGCAAGCCGAGGCGGACGCCGGGTGGGATGTGTCCGGCGTTATCCTGAACTGCTCGCTCGACGTTACGCACCCCATCGCCTGGGGATTGAATCAGCCGGAGATAGCGGTGATGAAGACCGGGAATATCTTCTTCCGAAAAGATGCCGACCCTTACATCTCTCCCTTGCATTATACCTCGCAGCCGCTGCTGTCGGGATTCCTTTCGGCCGGCAACGAGCGACAAATCAAAGACACGCCGGCCGTTTTTGCCAAACCATCCGGCAATGGCGCCGTCTTTGTCTTTGCCGACGATGTATTCTTCCGCTCCTATTACTACGGAACGGCCAAATTGTTTATGAACGCCGTCTTCTTTGGCGAATGTATTAAACGGGAGAATTATTCGTACTAAATCCTGGGGTGCGGTACGCCGGGGAAATTCGTGGTTTGAAGGTTTTTCCCCGGCTATTATAGCGATTTTTCTCTTTTATTGCAACGTTTCAAAGACGCCGTGCGGTTTTTGGATTACTTTGCGCCATCTATTTTAACATTAAACTTGAATAATTTATGAATCGTTTTTTTATCTTCTTATGCCTTGCCGTCTTTGTTTCGGGACTTATGCAGGCGCAAGCACAGAACGTTTCCTTGAGGGGAAAAGTAGTGGATACCGAAAACAAACCCTTGGCGGGAGCTGACGTGCGTATTGTAGATACCCGCTTGGGCGTAAATACGAATATGAAGGGAGAGTTTGTTCTTGAAAAACTTTCGCAGGGTGAAGTTTCCGTAGCTGTTTCGATGCTGGGATATGCCACGAACGTTATTCCCGTAGAGTTGAAAGAAGGACGGAATGAATTAAATTTCCAACTCGAAATAACGGCCATAGCGCTCGAACCCGTTACGGTTACCGCGCAGCAACGGGAACAGCAACTGCTCGACATTCCGATCACGATGAGTCTCGTGAGCGCTCAAACATTGGAAAATATCCCTACACGCAGTCCGGAATACCTGGCCGCCTTTGTGCCGGGACTGACTGTTCATATCCAAACGCCGCACCGTCCCAATTTGGCTATCCGAGGCTTGACAAGCGACGAGACCTCGCCTACCGCACAGCCCCGCGTTTCGGTCTATTATAATAATGTATCCATCAGCCGGGCAAGTATGGCGGTTACGGAACTGTACGATATGGAACGCATCGAAGTGGCCAAAGGGCCGCAGGGTACACTCTTTGGACGAGGTTCGCAGATAGGCGCAATACATTTCGTCAGCAAACGACCGGAATCTGTTTTGGGAGGATATCTGTCGGCAGGAATAGGAAATTATTCCATGAAAGAGGTCGAAGGCGCCATCAACCTCCCGATTGTAAAAAATAAACTGTTTGTGCGGGCGGCAGGCATCTATTCGTATTACGATGGGTATGTAAAAAATACGTCGGGAGGTAAGCTCAACGGTAAAAATACGTTCGGCGGACGCTTCTCGGCTACCTGGCTGCCTGTGGAGAATCTGAGTTTCGACCTCGTGGCTAATTATCAGAAAGACGATAACCCCGGAACGGCATTCATGAGCAAACGATATCCGAATATAAACGGAGTAAACGATGTGTTTTCGTACGAAGCTTCGTTAGACGAAGGGAAAACGTGGTTTAACAAACGCGACGTTCTCGGAACGGCATTGACGGCCAAATACTATCTGAACGAAAATAATTATCTGAGTTCCATTACCTCCTATTACACCAATTCCGTAGACCATCGCTGGGATGGAGACGGTTCCGTCGCCCCGGCTATTGATATGGCGGAGTATAACGACGTAAAACAATTTACGCAGGAACTACGGTATAACTTCTCGCTCAATAGCCGTTTCAACGGTTTTCTGGGAGCAAGTTACTGGCGCGAAAACGTAAAACAACGCTATTGGTTTGGCCCCGACGAACAGTATATGGCCTACCTCATTTTTCAAAGTCCCCAATATATGATAGGGGAGAATGGCGCCTTGGGCTATCCCATGACGGCGATTCCCGACATGGGCAACCCGCAATTGGCGCCCTTGGTCGGAGCCCCGCTGCCGGCAAACCACGAAGAAGAAAGCATTGGCGGAGCCACTAATTCCGCATACGATATTTTTGCGGATGCTACGTACAAAGTCTCTTCAAAACTAAGCCTCACGGCGGGACTTCGCGCTACCGCCGAATCGTTTACCACTTCCACCGAAGCGCGTATGCTTGGAGACGTTCCTTCTACGCTCGGATATTTATTGGGAACGGCGCCCAACTTCTTCTTTGCTCCGACCGGCTTTAAGGAAATACGGAAAGATTTTGTATCGCTCACTTACCGTATCAATCTGAAATACGACCTCAGCCCATCGGCCAATATGTACGCCGGATATGCGAAGGGACGACGACCCAATGTGTTGCAATTCAATTCGGCCGGAGAGTCGGAGGTTATGAACGACGAGAAGGTGCACAGCTTCGATGCCGGTTTCAAGTGGAACGCCCAACAACGTTACTGGTTAGACCTTGGCGTGTTCTATCAAAAATACAACGATTTTCAAACGTCCAAATGGGACAATGCCAACTATCTGGTCGATGATGCGGGACGAGCCACTTCCTACGGAGCCGAAGCAACGGCAAAAGCCGTCTTGTCCAACGCCTGGGATATGTTTGGCAACTATGCCTACATCCATGCCCGTTTTGACAACGAAGACAGCGATGGCAACCGGCAAGAATATGCCGGCAAAACCTTCCGCCAAACGCCGGCGCATAGCTTTTTGCTCGGACTGAACGCCAAAATGAATCTTACGCAAGGCATACAGGCCGTACTTACGCCTACTTATGCGTGGAAAAGCCGCCTCTGGTTTGAAGATTCAAACGATTTACAACCCGCCGACCCTTCGCTCGCACGCCTTGAACAGGAGGCCTACGGACTGCTGAATATCCATCTGGCGTTTAAATTCAACCGGCCAAACCTCACCCTCTCTTTCTTTGCTTCCAATGTGCTGAACCAAAAATACCTCATCGGCGCCGGAAATACCGGCATGATGTTCGGCGTACCCACTTATGTGCCGGGCGCCCCGCGTATGTTCGGCGCAAAATTGTTGTGGCGTTTTTAAAACGAGATAACAGATACGGCAGATATGAACGCAACAACATATAACCTGTATCGGGAACACGCTTGGCCGACGTTTCGCTGCGGAAACATCGGCCAAGCGGATGCCGTGGAACTGAAATGCCTCCTCGTCAGCAAAGGCGTAAGGGTGGACGGCGAAATATACGAACGCTTCGGCAATACGTACAGAATCAACCCAAGTCCATCGACATGCAACAGCATGAAACTGTCGGACGGCACGAATGTACAATTGACCGATTGGCCGTCGTCGCCCTTTCGTTTAAAGGTATCGGACGGCAAGCCGGCGCTTTTTTGCGAGGAAGAATTTGTGTGTTACGTTACCTTCCATCCGTATTCGGACTTTTACAGCCAAAAAACCTCATCCGGACTGCCCTTTATCGGCAATGCCGTACTGCAAGGCTGCGATTTTGTTTCTTTTCCCTACCTGTGGCATTGCGAATATGCGGCTGCCGGCAAACCGTGTCAATTCTGTTTTAACAAGCCGCAATCGCCCGCCGTTCCGTATTCCGACGTGGCGGAAATCGTGCGCTATGCAACGCTTCACGACAAGGTGAACAGCGTGCAACTCACCGGAGGGTCTACCTTCTCCGGCCAAAACGAACATCGCCACATTGTGAGCTACCTCAACGCCATAGCCAACTCCGGAGCGGATTTGACCGGCGAAATCCTCCTTTACATCACTCCCCCAACCCATCTCGCTTATATCGACGAATATTTTTCACTCGGCGCCAGCCGCATTGCTTGCAGCATAGAGGTGTGGGACAGGGAAAAGGCGCAAATCATTACTCCCGGCAAAAGTCAATACGCTACGCGCGAACGCCACCTGAATGCGCTGACCTATATCGCCGAAACGTATGGCAACAACAAAGCGTTTTGCAACTTTGTAATCGGCCTCGAAAGCGTAGAAACGCTAAAGGAAGGCGCCACCTGGCTGGCCCGGCGCGGAATCATCCCCTCCGCCTCTGTGTGGATGCCGATGGGACGAGCGGTCATGGGCAGCCTCGAAACGCCGGATGTGACATACTTCCGGCGCGTAAAGGAAATGCTGTCCGATTTGTATATCCGGTACAATCTTTCGCCTGCCGGCGGCTGCGGGTTGAATGTATGTATCGAGAAAGATATTTCGATGGCACGGATATAGACCCTCTGTTCTTATCCCCGTATTTCAATCCAGGATCCCTCCCTCTCACCCTGTTTTTAAGTGAGGCTCACTTAAACGCCTAAGTGAGGCTAACACTAACGCTGAAGTGAGACTAACACGAACGCTTAAGTGAGGCTCACTTAAACGCCTAAGTTTGGAGGGGGGGCGTATCCGTCATCCTGCGAACGTAGTGAAGCAATCCAGGGTATTTCTCCCCGTCATTGCGAACAAAGTGAAGCAATCCAGCGTGCGTGTGTGGGGTGGCTGGATTGCTTCACTGCGTTCGCAATGACGCGAAACCCTTATTTTTTTCAAAAGCTCCCTTAGTAGCACGCAGACGGATTCGATTTCTCTTTCCCTTATTATCGGCCAACCGAATAAGGTAATAAGGGAAGATTTATGTTGGGTTGCATGGGCTACTAAGGGAGCTTTTTGGGGAATAAGGGTCAATTGGGCAAACCATATTTTCGGGACATGGTATCGGAAGAAAAATCCGTCATCGAACGTAGTGAAGCAATCCAGGGTCTTTCTCCCCGTCATTGCGAACGTAGTGAAGCAATCCAGGGGGCGTGTGAGGCTGGATTGCTTCATCCCTCCCTTTCGTTGGTTAAAACCAACGGCAATGTGGGTAGAATGGGGCTAAAGCCCGGAGAGAGAATAAATACAAAGGCTTTCATGGGCTTTAGCCCAATCCCCCACACATTGCCGTCGGTTTCAACCGACGGGAGAGGAATAAGGGAGGGAATGTGTCGGGTCTCTTTGGCTACTAAGGGAGCTT
>JAISZY010000002.1 GCA_031284375.1 Tannerellaceae bacterium
GTGGTTCACTTTCTGACACAATTAAACTTCGTGTTGCTTGTATTATTGGAGATAAAGCTACTTTGGAACAGCTTATTGCTGCCAATGAGCAACGTGTAGACGAACCACTTGAATATGGAAAATCGCCTTTATCTATTTGCGCTGGTTGGGGTCACGATGAACTTTGTGAGTTTGTTCTTTATCTGTTCGTCGTAGCGCAGATGCTGCCATTGGCATCCTCCGCAAACACCGAAATGCCGGCAAAAGGGTTGGGTGCGCCACGGCGAATATTGATGATAACGGACGGCGCGTCCCTCGGCATAGTTGTTTTTCTTTCTTGTGAGGCGAATATCCGCCACGTCGCCCGGAGCGGCAAAAGGAACGAATATCACCCAGTCGTTCACCTTTGCCACGGCTTTTCCTTCGGCCGCCACTGCACTGATTGCTACTTTTTCCAGTACGGGCAATTGTTTGTTTCTTTTAGCCAATGTTGTGTTGTTTTATCTGTCCCGGCAAAGATACCTATAAATCGAGCATGTTCTTTGCAAGCGAATAAAAACAGCACAATCATGAGCTTATTGCCCTCCCCTAACGCTATTGCGGGGCTACCATAAGGACAATAGATGTTTCTTTTTTTTGCTACATTTGCGAAAAAAACATGAGAGCAGTCAGAGTCTACATGAACAAAATACCGGCAGGCATACTGACGGAAAACAACGACGGTTCGTATACCTTCCGTTACGACGACGCTTACTTTTCCAATCCCCGGTATTCGTCTATCAGTCTTACGCTACCGAAGACGCAACAGGAGTATCGTTCCGAAACGTTTTTTCCCTTTTTCTTCAATCTACTGTCCGAAGGAGTAAACAAACGGGTGCAGTTGCGGCTGTTCAAGATAGACGAAGACGACTTCTTCGGTCATCTGGCAGCCACGGCTGTAGAGGATGTAATCGGCGGCATCACGGTAGAAAAAATAGAGCTATGATGCAGATATCCGATATTAAAAACTGCCCCGGAACCCTTGCCGCCGGATACAATACATACAGTCCCGCAGCTTTGCAACGTATGTTCGACAATGAGAAGGTAAGTCTCCTGCTTGATTTTCGGAACGATGAAAGTCAGCGGGTCAGGATAGACGCAAACATCCGGCGGGCGTCTATATCGGGCGTGCAGGAGAAGCTGTCGGCTATTGTTGAAAATGGGAAAGTACGTCTTGCGCCGGAAGGACTTCAGGGGCGTTATATTATCAAGCCGGCGTCGGACGACAAGCGATTGAAAAACAGAAATCATACACCGGCCAATGAACACCTCACCATGCAGATTGCCCGGCAGGTGTACGGCATCCAAACGGCCGAAAACGCTCTTATTTTCTTCCAAGACAGTGGTAAGCCGGCCTACATCACCAAACGCTTCGACGTGGCTCCCGATGGCCATACGAAAATAAAACAGGAAGATTTTGCTTCGCTGATGCAAAAGACAAGCGAAACGCATGGAACGTATTTCAAGTACGCCGGAAGCTATGCCGATATGAAGATATTGTTTCAAAAATATGTTGTAGCCTGCGAGGTGGAAACCGTCCGGTTTTTTCGCTTGATATTGTTCAACTATTTATTTGCCAACGGCGATGCTCACCTGAAAAATTTCTCGCTGCAAGAAACCGAAAACCACCATTATATCCTGTCGCCTGCATACGATTTGCTGAATACTTCCCTGCACATCGCAGACGACGATTTTGCGTTGGAAGGAGGATTATTCGCAAAAGAATTCTACTCGGATACCTACTTGCGGAAAGGTCATCCCTGCCGGGAAGATTTTGTTACATTCGGTAAAATAACCGGCATCCCCGACGTTCAAATTCCCGCAATCATGCAAGATTTCCTCGCCCCTCAACCTTTGGTCTACGATTTGATAAAACGTTCCTTCCTGAGCGAAACATTGAAGCGAATGTATATACGCACTTACGAAGAACGACTGAACAGACTAAAAAGAAGCTGAAACGGAAAAGCGGCTCGCCGGCGCGCAAGGCTATGGGGCTATACAATCCACATCGGCAGGGGCTGACGAATCCGCCGGATACACTACCCCTAACTGCCGACGAACTTCGTCGATAATCTCTAACGTAATCAAGGAATTTTGATGGCTGTTGATGGCCGACTCCCGTTTGCCGGCAAGCGCCAAAGCGGCAAATTCGGCTACTTCGTAATAGTATTCGTCTTTATCGGCAGAAACGCTCACGTCTTGAGGCTCCGGAGAAGGGCCTTTGCCCGAAGCGGCGTCGGGGCGGGGCGTGTAGCTTACGCTACGGATCAGGTTGATACGGTCGGCCGTAATGATTCCTTCTTCGCCCTGAATCTCGGTAGGTAAGGCGGAGTTGGCTATTTTGGAATAAAGTATCGTGGCATTCATGCCTTCGTAAAGAAAATTGACCGCCCCCTGCCCGTCTACGCCGGACGATAGCAGAATGCCCGACGCCTCCACGCGCTGCGGACGGCCAAAGAGAACCACCATCGGGTAAAGGGTATAGATGCCGATGTCCATCAGGGCGCCGTTGGAGTATTCCGGTCGGAAAGCATTGAGCACAATCCCTTCCTTATACTTGTCGTAGCGCGAAGAATATTGGCAGTAGCAGGAAAAATAACGGCGCACGGTACCGATGCGTTTCAACTGATTCCGTATCGCCGAGAAGTTGGGCGTAAGCGTAGGTTTCATCGCCTCCATCAGCGTTACCCCGTAGCGGCGGGATGCCTCTATCATGGCGCGAGCCTCGCGGGCATTGGAAGCCAACGGTTTTTCGCAAAGTACATGTTTGCCGTGTTGCATACACAAGAGGCTCTGCGACGCATGGAGAAAATTGGGCGAAGCGATATACACCGCGTCTATCAAGGGGCTTGCGGCCATTTCCCGGAGCGATGTAAACGTATAAGGAATCCCATGTTTGGCGGCAAAGGCATCGGCCGATTCCTGTCTGCGCGAGCAAACGGCCGTTAGCTCCACACGTTCTTCCTGCCTCGCTCCGGCAATCACCCAGTCGGTAATAAAATTGGTGCCCACCACACCCAGTCTAAGTTTGTTCATATCGGTCGTTTTTATTGGTATATTTTGCATGGTCTAAAAGCACAAGCGTTCCGTTTTCGATATGCAGCACGGGAAGCGCAGAGACGCAATTCAGCGTGAGACAATAAGGAACGGCATCGGCCAGACGGTTTGTTTCCAAACGATGGAAATGTTCGGTTTGCCGGATATAGGCTGTCAGATTACTTTTGTGTTCGTTCCACATATCCTGGGCGATGCGGGCGGCGTCGCCGGCCGGGCGGTAGCCTCCGGCACAGAGCAAGAGATCGGTCAGAGCGCCTCCAAACAAGGTGTCTTCTATGTTGATTTTATTTTCCCATCCGGAGGCAAGGACTACCACATTTTTCCGATGTTCAATGCAGTACATGGCCACGGTATGGAGATTGATAAACGCCCCCGTCACCACGCGAAACGCATCTTTGGCCAGCGTGATAGCTTTTGTTCCGTTGGTGGTAGTAAAGACGAGGTCTTTGTTTTTAAGCTTTTGTGCCGTATAGTCGAAGGGAGAATTACCAAAGTCGGCAAAGTCGCATCGTTTTACATTCCGTTCCGCTCCCACCAACCAACCTTTTTCCTTGTACGCTTCGGCTTCTTCTACGGTAGCCACCGGGCGTATGCTGCGCACTCCTTCGTGAAAAGCGGTGACCATCGTGGTGGTAGCCCGAAACACATCTACTACAACCACAATACTTTCCGGATGATGGTAGAACGGGTACAGCGCCGGCGAGAAACAAACGTCTATTTCCATCTTACGTATTCCTTATTGCATGAGACAGTGTAAAAAACGGGCGCCCGGCCTTGCGAACGGAGTGAAGCAAGCCAGGTATGTGCCGCCCGTCATTGCGAACGGAGTGAAGCAAGCCAGTATGTGTGTGGCTGGATTGCTTCGCTTCGCTCGCAATGACGGAGAAGAGAACACTGGATTTTGCAGCGACGAGGCTTTTTCGCGTGAGGAAGCCCAAGATTTTGGAAATCCTGTCGTTTTTTGCGTGAGGAAGCCCAGGATTTTGGAAATCCTATCGTTTTTCGCGTGAGGAAGCCCAAGATTTTGGAAATCCTGTCGTTTTTCGCGCGAGGAAGCCCAAGATTTTGGAAATCCTGTCGTTTTCCGCCGGATGTTCCCCAGGATTTTGAAAATCCCGTCGATTTTGTTTTCCATATACTCTGTTGTTTTTAAAATCGGGTTAATTCCTGATACACTTTTTGGATGGGTAGCCCCATCACGTTGTAGAACGAACCTTCTATCCCTTCTACGGCCACATAGCCAATCCATTCCTGTATGCCGTAGGCTCCGGCCTTATCGTAAGGATGAAAATGGTCTACGTAGTATTGAATATCTTCTTCCTCCAAGGGAGCGAAACGGACGGATGAAGTCACGGCGAACGACACGGTTTTCTCTCGCGTACACATACATACGCCCGTAACAACCTGATGGGTTCGTCCGGAAAGGAGGCGCAACATCCGGATGGCGTCGTCTTTGCCGGCGGGTTTGCCCAGCAGGGTGCGCTGGAGGTGTACGATGGTATCGGCGGTAATCAGCAATTCGTTTTCCGCCAAGGTGGGAAGGTAGGCCGACGCTTTTTGTAGGGCAATATAGCGGGGGATTTGGTCTGCCGGCATCGAAGGAGGGAACGATTCGTCGATGTCCGGCAGCGTTCTTACTTCAAATTCGAGACCCAGCCCGGCCAGCAACGCCCGGCGTCGCGGCGATTGCGAACCTAACACTACCTTATATTTATGTACGTTGCGGAGCATGGCCGACGGGTTTACCAGCCAAAGGCTTCCGGGCACATCCAGAGTCCTTGCGCCTTCAGGGTTTGTTCTATCACGTCGCGGGCTACGCCGTATCCTCCCCGCCGGCGGGAGATGTAACGGGCTATTTGTTTTATTTCCGGCGCGGCGTCGGCGGGAGCCACCGGCAAACCGACAAGAGACATCACCGGCAGGTCCGGGATATCGTCGCCGGCATAGAGTACTTCCTCGTCCGATAGCTGGGTTTGCTCCAGAAAGTGACGGTAATCCTTTATCTTCTCGGCGCTTTTCATATAGATATGCACGATGCCGAGGTTGGCATAGCGTATCCGGATATCTTCGGTATAGGCTCCGGTGATAATGCCTACGTGAAAGCCTTTTTTTACGGCCAATTGCAAGGCGTATCCGTCTTTGATGTTTACGGTACGCATGGGGTTTCCGTTTGGAGCTAAGGAGATGATTTCGTTAGAAAGAACGCCGTCTACATCGAAGACAAAGGCTTTGATGGTAGTCAGGTCGTAAGGGATGCTACTCATTGTTTCCAATTTTTTCTTTGTAAATATTCCGGCTCAGCAGCTTGTATATCACCTGCATGGCCGGTTCGCCGGCAAGCATCTGATGTTGTTTTTCCAGCACATCTTGGTCAAAGCGAACGGCCGGCCCGGTTTGGGCGTCCAAGGGCGGGAGGTCGTTTATCTTGCGGGCTGTTTCGGCGATGAGGGGCAGGAGCAGTTCGTACGACATGCCTTGCTGCTCCAGCAATTTGGCGGCCAGATGGTACATGTGGTTGGTAAAGTTGCAGGCAAACACGGCGGCCAAGTGGATGTATCTGCGTTTTTCCGAGTGAGCCTCCTGCACATTTCCGGACAGGGCATTGGCCACCTTTTTGAGCATCTTCATATCTTCGGGCTGACTTACTTCCAAGAAGATGGGCGTACCGTCCAGCGCGAAGCGGCATTTTTTCGAGAAGGTCTGCAAGGGATAAAAGACGCCGTATCGCCGGGCGTATCCTTCAAAGATGTTCATCGGAACGCTTCCCGCCGTATGCACCCACAGCCCGTCGTTGGGCTTGAGATGCGGAATTACTTTGGGCAGGGCGGTATCTTTCAGCGAAAAGATGTAGAGGTCTGCATCCGGAATGATTTCCCGAAGGTGGGAGGTCCACCGGCAATTGAGTTTTTTAGCCAGCGCTTCGGCATGTTCGGGGGTTCGGTTGTAAATTTGTGCAACGGTCATTCCCGTGCGTTGCATCTCCATCGAAACGCAACAGGCCAGGTTTCCGGCGCCGATAAATACTATTTTCATAAGGAATATCTTCCGATGTGAACTTTCTCCCATTGCAGGTGGGATTCGTCGAAAGGCGTGTTTTCTTTTGCTTTGTGTCCGATACCGAGAATGGAAAGCACTTCCAACGGATAAGGAATTTGCAGCAAGTCGCGCACATACTGGGCGGAATCGGTATCGTTTTCCGTTTGCCTGCCGCGAATCTGGCACCAGCAACTGCCCAACCCCAGGTCTTCGGCCTGCAATTGCATCAGGATGGAGGCGATAGCGGCGTCTTCTATCCAGGCTTCGCTTTCCGTGACGTTGGCCGTTACCACAATAGCCAGCGCGCACTCTTTCAAGAAGGCGGCGCCATGCGGTTTGGCGGCGGATAATTGGCGGAGCATTTCCTTGTCTTCCACCAGCACGAATTGCCACGGGGTACTACGTTTGGACGATGGCGCCATCAGTCCCGCTTTTACTATCCACTCCACCTGTTCGGGCAACAGGGTTTCTTCCGTAAAGCGGCGGACACTTCTTCTTGCCTTGATTAATTCAGAAAAATTATTCATAAATCTGTGTGTTTTTAATGTTTCCGTTCCGATATGTTGGTTCGCAAAGGTAAAACTTTTTGTCTTCCTTGTATATACGGTTCTGTTTTTTTTTGCGTTATTGCACGTATGAGACCAAGGTGCATCACGAAAACAAACATCATAGCCATACTTCTGTATGCGCTTGTATGGGCATCCGCAGATGTGGCTGCGCAAAGTCGCATCCGTATCGCCGGCTACGTGCGGGACGGAGAAGGGAATCCGATCGAACTGGCTACGGTGCTCCGCAAGCATACGCTGGAAGGAACCGTGACGGACGAGAAAGGATACTATTCCTTCTCTACATCGGCTGCCGATTCGCTCACGCTCATCTATTCCTGCTTGGGATACAACAAGGCGGAGCGCATCCTTCCCTCGGCCGTTCAGGACATACGGCTCAATGTGCGGATGAATCCTCTTTCCTTGTCGCTGGGAGAGATATCGGTCACGGCCTCCCGCCGGCAAATCAATACAATGGAAACGCTTAATGCCGAGAACATCAAACTCATCCCCGACCCGGCGGGCGGAAGCATAGAAAGTCTGGTTGTGACCTACGCCGGCGTATCGTCGGCCAACGAACTGAGTTCGCAATATTCGGTGCGGGGAGGAAGCTACGACGAAAACATTGTGTACGTAAACGGACTGGAAGTATTTCGTCCCCTCCTGATTCGTTCCGGACAGCAAGAGGGGTTGAGTTTTGTCAATCCCGACCTGACGGAATCGGTACAATTTGCCGCCGGCGGTTTCGGCGCCCGGTACGGCGACAAGATGAGTTCCGTTCTGGACATCACGTACAAAAAACCGCAACGTACCGAAGGTTCCGTTTCGGCCAGTCTTTTGGGCGCGAACGCCTACATCGGGAGCGCTTCCGGCGCCTTTACGCAAGTAACGGGATTCCGCTACAAGACTTCGCGCTCCCTTCTGAGCACCATGGATACCCAGGCCGAATACGACCCCGTTTTTATCGATCTTCAAACGTATATGACGTATCGCCCGGCGCCCAAGTGGGAAGTGAACTTTCTGGGAAACGTCGCCTCCAATCATTTCCGTTTTACCCCCCATTCGCGCGAAACCACCTTCGGCACCACCGAAAACACGATAAAGTCCACCATCCATTTTGCCGGATGGGAACGCGACCGTTTCCAAACCATCTTCGGAGCGCTTACCGTGAAACATACGCCCGGCGAATACGCCGAGTTGGGCTTGCAGGTCTCGGCCTTCAACAGCCGGGAGGAAGAAACCTACGATATATCCGGCGCCTATTGGGTGGGCGAGCATGATACGGAAAACGCCGCCTCGCAGGACCTTGCCACCCCTTCGCCCTTGGAAGTGGGAGAGTATCACGAACATGCCCGCAACCGTTTGTTTGCCGACGTGGTACATGTGGGACATTACGGCTCGGTTCGCACGCAGAGTAACACCCTCCAATGGGGGGCGGCGGCTCAGTTTGAACGGATAAGCGACCGGATAAGCGAGTGGGAGAAACGCGATTCGGCCGGTTATTCCCTTCCGCACCGGGAAGATGGCGTATATGTAAACTCCAACTTATATTCGGACAACGACCTCCACAGTATGCGTTTTTCGGCCTATCTGCAGGATGTGTTTAAGTTCCGCTCGCGTCAGGGGTTATTCACGCTTACGGGAGGAGTTCGCGGCAGTTATTGGACGTACAACTCCGAATACATCGTCAGTCCCCGCGCTTCGTTGGGATTTATTCCCAATTTCAATCAAGACCTGACCTTCCGCTTAGCCGCCGGCGTATATTACCAGCCGCCCTTTTACAAAGAGCTACGCCGGATAACGGAAGACGGCTCCGGCAACCGGATGATTGAACTGAACAAAGACCTGAAATCGCAACGCTCCATCCACATTATCTTCGGAGGCGATTATGCCTTCAAAGCCATGAACCGGAATTTCAAATTCACCACCGAGGCGTATTATAAAAAGTTAGACAATCTGAATCCCTATACGATAGATAACGTGAAGATACGCTACTATGCGGAAAACTGCGCCACGGGCTACGCTGTCGGCCTCGACATGAAGCTTTTCGGCGAATTTGTTCCCGGCACGGATTCCTGGATTAGCCTCTCGTTGCTGAAAGCGGAACAAACCATCCGGGAGCGCGTCAAGGCGCCCTTGCCCAACAATCCGGGGTATAACCTTACGCTTTTCTTTCAGGATTATTTCCCCGGATACGAACGCATTAAACTCAACTTGAGAGGAATCTTATCCGGACGACTTCCCGTGACGGTTCCTTACAAAGGATACGAAGACGGCTATTATCGCACCACGCCCTACCGGCGGGTAGACGTAGGGATGTCGTACCGTCTGACCGGCGGCTCCGACGCCCTGATGGATCGCCCACTGTTCCGCCATCTCAAAAATATATGGATAGGAGTCGATTTGTTTAATCTTTTCGATATATCCAACGTAAATTCTTATCTGTGGATTACCGATGTGTACGGCCGGTCGTTTGCCGTACCCAATTATTTGACCGGCCGTCAGCTCAACCTGCGATTCATCGTTGATTTCTGACCCATCTCACCGGCAAAGACAGGGAACCAAGTTTCGGTCGCCGTACGCGTTGTCCACACGGGCTACGTTAATCCAGAACTTGTTGTCGTGAAGCCAATCCAAGGGGAAAGCCGCCTTTTCGCGCGAATAACTATGATTCCAATCGTTTCCCGCCACTTCGTATTCCGGATGAGGAGCGTTTTTGAGCACATTATCATCTTTCGAAGCCCTACCTTCTTCCACCTCCCGGATTTCATTCCGGATGCAGTCCATGACCTCCACAAAACGGTCGAGTTCGGCCTTGCTTTCGCTCTCGGTTGGTTCAATCATCAGCGTGCCGTGCACCGGAAAAGACAATGTGGGAGCATGGTATCCGAAGTCCATCATCCGTTTGGCTATATCGCTTTCGTCAATACCGGAACGTTCCTTTATGGCGCGACATTCCAGAATAAGTTCATGCCCTACACGTCCCGTTGTCCCTGTATACACAACGCCATACGTATCTTTCAGTTTGGCCGCCAAATAATTCGCATTCAGAATCGCTATCTGCGTAGCCCTTGTTAATCCTTCGGCTCCCAGCAAACGGATGTAGGCATAGGTAATGGATAAGATGCCGGCGCTTCCGAACGGCGCCGCGGATACGGCGTTCTGCGAGAGGAAAGGCAGCAGATGCCCGGCCACGCAGATAGGGCCTACGCCCGGCCCGCCGCCGCCATGAGGAGAAGCAAATGTTTTATGCAGATTCAGGTGGCACACATCGGCGCCGATAATTCCCGGATGCGTAAGTCCCACCTGGGCGTTCATGTTTGCGCCATCCATATAAACCTGTCCTCCGCAGTTGTGTACAATGCGACACATCTCGCGTATGCCGGCCTCGAATATTCCGTGTGTGGAAGGGTAGGTAATCATCGTAGCCGCCAGACTATCTTTGTTGGCTTCCGCTTTTTCGCGGAAATCCCGGAGGTCGATATTCCCGTTTGCATCGGTTTTTACGGTCAGCGTCGTATATCCGCATTGTACGGCGCTTGCCGGATTGGTGCCGTGCGCCGAGGCCGGAAGAAGTACGATGTTCCGATGCCCTTGTCCGATACTTTCCTGGTAAGAACGGATAATCCGAAGTCCGGCATATTCGCCCGAAGCTCCGGAATTAGGCTGCAAGCTTACCCCCTTGAAGCCGGTTATTTCGGCTAAATATGCCGAAAGGTTTTCTATCAGCTCCGTATATCCTTCTACTTGTTCCTGGGGAGCATAGGGATGGATATTCTGAAAGCTGGGGTTGCTCAGGGCAAAAAGTTCGGAAGCCGCATTCAGCTTCATGGTGCACGAACCCAGCGAAATCATCGAGTGAGCGAGCGAAACGTCCCGGCGTCCTAAACGGGTGATATAGCGCATCAGTTCGGTTTCGGTATGGTACTTATTGAAAATCTCCTGACGGAGGAAGTCGGAAGTACGGATAAACGGATGGCCGAAACGGATTTGTTCCGGAATTTCGCAGTCGAGCGTGTAATCCTTGCCCGCCGCGCCTGCAAAGATGTAGAGCAACACGCCCACATCGGTAGATTGCGTTGTTTCGTCGAGGCTAATCCCCACCTGCCCTGCATCGAAATAACGAAGGTTTACCCTGCACTCCAAGGCTATTTCGCGAAGTGCTTCTACCGATACATGCGGCGGCAATTCCACTTTCAGCGTATCGAAAAAGTCTTTATTCAGTTGCCGGTATCCGAGTTTCTCTAATTCTTCGGAGAGGAATCCGGCATACGAATGGATGCGGCGCGCGATGTTCTTCAATCCCTCCGGGCCGTGATAAACGGCATAGAAGCCGGACATGGAGGCCAGCAAGGCCTGAGCCGTGCATATATTGGAAGTCGCCTTCTCGCGCTTGATGTGTTGTTCCCTTGTTTGCAACGCCAAACGGTAGGCCGTATGTCCGTAGGCATCTTTAGAAATACCGATAATACGTCCGGGGATGGTGCGTTTGTATTCCTCTTTGGTTGCCATATATCCGGCGGAAGGCCCTCCGTAGAACATCGGGATACCGAATCGTTGCGCCGAACCGAATACCACATCGGCTCCCCATTCTCCCGGAGGAGTCAGGATAACAAGGCTCAGCAAGTCGGCCGCCACGGCTACACGTACTCCCTTTGCTCCGGCGCGTTCTACAAATTCTCTGTAATCTTCGATAGAGCCTTCGGCATTGGGATATTGAACGATAGCGCCGAAGGTTTGTTCCGTAAACGCAAACGTTTTATAAGAACCGGTTACAACCTGTATTCCCTGCGGAATCATCCGGGTGCGGATAACGGCTAAGGTAGAGTCGAATACGCTGTCGTCTACAAACAACACATCCGCTCCGGCCTTCGCTTGTTCGCGACTGCGCGTGCCGTACAGCATGGTTACCGCTTCGGCTCCGGCTGTAGCTTCGTCCAGCAGCGAGCAATTGGCAAGCGGCAAACCGGCAAGTTCGCATATTACCGTTTGAAAATTCAGCAGGGCTTCCAAACGTCCCTGCGATACTTCCGCCTGATAAGGAGTATAGGACGTATACCACACGGGATTCTCCAACACATTGCGTTGGATGGGCGCCGGGCATACGGTATCGTACCAGCCCGTGCCGATATAGGAAGTAAATACTTGGTTTCCGGAAGCAAGTTCGGCGATATGCTCGGCATATTCCCGTTCGGTCATAGGTTCGGGAAGGTTGAGCGTTTCTTTCAGCCGGATATCCGAGGGGATAGTCTGTGCTATGAGTTGTTCTAACGACTCAACGCCGATACGTTGCAACATGGAAGGAAGTTCTTCGGTTGCGATGCCTATATGGCGATTAACAAATTTATTTGTGTCCATAGCGATTATAAAAAAGGATTGTTTAAACTTTCTTCTATGACGTTGGTTGCAGGTCCGTGCCCCGGATATAAGATTGTTTCATCCGGGAGCGACAGTATCTTGTCTTTGATGGCGGCAATCAATACGTCGTGATTTCCTCCCCAGAGGTCGGTGCGTCCTACGCTTCGGTTGAAAATGGCATCGCCTACGATGGCAAAGCCGTTTTTCTTGTTGTAGAATATCAGGCTACCGGGAGAATGTCCCGGTACCAGACGCACCTGGAGTTCGGAATTACCGAACAGAATGATTTCATTCCCTACAATATATTTTCCGATAGGGATATGATGTATTTTGTCATGAAGACCAAAAAGTCTGGCCTGTTCCTGGGGAGAGGGCAGGGTTTCCACATCGGCTTTATGCGCCTGTGGTTTCAGGCCGTATATCTTGCTTATAAACCCGTTGCCAAACACATGATCCAAGTGCAGATGAGTACAAAGCAAATGTTTTAGCGTTAAATTATTCGCCGTGATATAACTGCTTAACTCCAATTCTTCTACTTTGCGAAAGCAACCGCAATCAATCAGTACGGCTTCGCGCGTTTCATCGTGCAATAGATACGTATTCACGGAGAAATAGTTAAATTCAAATGATTTTACTGTGATCATAAAGGGATGTACACTACTTTTTTGGTTTTGAAATAGGATTCTTTAAAATACATCTCCAATTCGAGCGTTACCGCCTTGTTGCGAAAGGGTACTATCTCGTGTTGAAGTTCTCCGCCCTTCAGGCATATCAGTCCGTTGGGAAGAGCGTTTTGCTGACGCTTTTTTATGTTTTTGGCAGCTATCTTCGCCAGATGAGCCAAGGGCATAACGGCGCGGCTGACAACAAAATCGAACGTTTGTTGTTTTTCTTCTTCGGCGCGTCCGTGGCGAAATTCAACGTTTTGCAAACCGACGGCCTGAGCTACGGCTTGCGCTACTTTTATTTTCTTGCCGATGCTGTCTACCAAATGGAAGCGTACCTGCGGGAAAAATATAGCCAACGGAATACCCGGAAATCCCCCGCCCGTACCCAAGTCCATGACGGAGGATTCGTTTTTAAACTTCAGCATTTTGACGATTCCCAGCGAATGTAGTACGTGATGCAAATAGAGATTCTCGATATCTTTGCGCGAAATCACATTAATCTTCGAGTTCCAGTCCGTATACAAGTCGTAGAGAGCGGCCAATTGCTCTTTCTGCACGTCGGCAAGTTCCGGGAAGTAGTTCTCTATAATGGATAGTTGATAAACAGGAATAGATACGCGCTCCATAACTCTTTTATCTTCAAGAACGACCGGTAAACGATGCGATCCGGCTATCGTTGCTCAGCAGGTGTTTTATCTCGCCGTAGGAAAGATGAACGCGGGTAGCTCCTATCACATAAGCGGCAATTTCGTATTCGTTGAAATAATAGGTAAGACCGGTATCGTCTATGGAGAAATTGCCGTTGGGATATATTTCGTCTATGCTGAAGAAGCCCATACTTTCCAGTTCTTTGGCGTCTTTTGTACGGTTATTTTCGGCGATTTTATTTACAAGTATGGCCGCCAATTCTTCTTGATATCCTTCTACGAAGAAATCTTTTTCCGTCATAACCTGTCCGGTATTCAGGTCGAGGATATGGTTGGTGTAAGAGTGCGAACCGTGAGCGCCTCCGGTATAGTTTTCGTAATATACGGCATAGCACAACAAGTTGTTTTTATTATAGACAATTTCGTTGAAGAAATACTCATAATAAGAAAACCACGAAGCGGTAGATTCTTCATGATCGTGTTCTTCTTCCGCCAGAAAGTCTTGTTCCAGTTTTTTATACTCGTCTATATATTGTTCCACATAGTGTTCTACGGCTTGAGCGGGGGCAAGGTTTTCGTACAATTCGCCAAAGCAAGACCGGGTAATGTGCTGCCGAACGACTTCCAGTACTTCTTTATTCTCGAAGTCGACGGGGAAAACGAAATTAATCTGAAGGTTACAATTAGGATTGTTTGGATTTTCCTGCATGTGATACATCTTTTCCACATGGATAGAATCCCACCGAATGTTGTTCTCCGAATCCGACACTACATTACGATTACAGCTTATTATTCCTATACCTGTTAAAAGAGCGGCAATTAGCAGCCAGTACAAATTATTTTTCATTCTCATAAAATTTTAATTATTACTGGGACAAAGGTAATAATATCCATTAGATAAGATACACACATCCGGGTTTTGTTCCTGTGGCAACGGAATGGGTACATTAATATTTTTTTTAGAAAGATAATATGAAAATTCATCGGAAAGCTTCTATCTTTGAACAATCAATTATAAATTGCTACGGTGAAATACAAAAACCACGATGTTCCACCAATAAATAAAATCATCAGTATGACAAATAATTATATTAATTCAAATAAAAACTGAAGAAATGAAAAAATTACTTTATGTTCTATTCATCTTGCCGTTCTTGTTCGTTGATTGTACCAATGACTCAATGGAAATCGCCGATACGAGTACTGCCGATTTACTGGAAACATTGGCATTTGGAGGAGACGATTATACGGTTTGGTGCATGATATGCTCGGATCTTTACCTCCCTGGCGTAACCCGGTTCAACGACAAGCTCCGGACAGACGAACTGGCCATAGCATTGTTTGATCGAAGCGACTGTTTTTCCGTTTTGGAATCCAAATACCGAATAATCGTGGCGGAGAAACAGGAACACAGTTTGCATACTGCTTACTTCGAGATGCTTCTGGCAAGTGATATGTGTATGTCCGTACTAAATGAAAAGGAAAAAATCCGGCTTATGGAGTTGGCTTTGGAAAAGACAGCGTACGAAAAAGTGCAAGTAAGGGAAGCTTGTCACATCATGATTGCCGTTATGCAATCCTGCAACTATGCTCCATTTGTGGAAGAAATCCAGCCGCAGTTGCGCGAAACACTTAATGGATACACACTCAGCGCACCGGACGACCCTGTACAGGTGATAGGTCTCGATACAGAGGCTGCTGATAGAATAATAGCTAAAGCAAGGCAATTTTTTAATAAACAATAAATCAAACATTACTAACCTAAGTTCGATGTAAGTTCCGCCCGCCTATGTTCATTTTGAGGGGGCTTTAATTAATTCGTCTTCGACAACGCCGATGGTACTGTATTCCGGAATACGGAAATAAGTAACAATACCTTCGGGGTCGGTAAATTCGGTTAATTTCAGTTCGATATCATGCTTTCCCGCGTTGCTGCCGAACCCGGGGTTCCACGCTTTGACGTTACAGGCTGTCCCGTTCGCCCTAACGGTGGAATCTGCCGACAAAGACAATGCCGCGGGGTCTAAAGTGATTTTCCCCAATCCCTGAAAACTCATACTGCTTTTAGGGTCTATTGCAGGATTGGCGACACGGCTCAGGCTGTACACTAACGGTCCACGCATCACCGCTACTCTGCCCGACTGCCGTTTCCGTCCGGCAACCAAGCGAAATTCCATCGGAATGTCAAGCTCTACACGGTCGCCGGTCTTCCATGTACGGTTAATCACGAAAAATTCGCCCGCCGTTACTTTTCCGTCCGCAGGTTTGCCGTTCACTTTGACGGAAACATCTTTTGCGTATCCGGGTATCCGTAGCGCCAGCGGAAAAGCGCTCGATTTATTCAGCTTCAGATTGACTGTAACCGCTCCCGAATTGGGATAATCCGTTATCTGTTCGATATCCGCCTTTGTGCCATCGTCGAAGTCGGCATGCGCCGAAGAAGCAGTGTAAAGATTGACCGCAATTCCGCCTTCGGGTTTCATGTAATAAATCATTAGAGGAAGTTCTGCTATAATCCGTCTGAAATTGTTCGGACAGCAATAAGCGTCCGTATTGAAATATTTCCGTTCACCCTCAAACGGGATATAATAGCGTATCCGGCGACCGTCGGGCGACTGTGCGGCAAAGAGCGCGTTGTAGAGCGAACGTTCCATCAGGTCGCCGTAGCACGACAGTCCGTTCAGGCGGAGTAGATTGTCGTAGATACGAATCATATATGCCGTTGCGCATGTTTCGGCATGGTCGCCTTCGCCATCCTGGTCATCCGTCCAGTTTTCTTCCTGTCCGGCTCCTCCGATGATTGACAGTCCGTCGCGGGCAGTCAGGAAATCCATTGCGTCGGAAGTTGCCTGTGTCAAACGTTTGTCGGCAGTCATCCGGTAGAAGTCGAGCTGCGCTTCGTTCACAGCCATATACGCAAAAATGTGTCCGTACATTCTTGGCGTCCTTCCTTTTTCTATACCGGGCGTCCATGTAAGCGGTTTTTTGTTTTCGCCGAACTCGCGAAAACGTTCCTCTCCGGTGAGCTGATACAGCGACAGCATAGCCTTGTCTATCCCCAAAAGGTAAAAATCGGAGAAATCGACCGGACGTTCCGACCACCGTGCAAGAATGTAATCGGCGGTTTTTACGGCTGCATCTAACGAACGTTTCTGTCCCGACAAGGTATAATCCGAGACTAATCCTGTGATGATGTACACCATTTCGTGAATATCCCATTCCTTCCATAAACGGCGTCCTGCGGTAAAGAAACCGATATATCCGTCGTCCTGCCGATTCTCGAGCAGACAGTCAACAATCCGGTTTCTGATTGCGTCGATTTCCGGGTCGGACGAATAGGCGGCAAACCTTGCGACTGCATCCAGAAGCATGCCCGCGCCAATAAAACCGCCGTCGGCTTCTTTCGTCCCGAACTGTTTTAAAAAACTGTTCGTCAAGTCTATCTTTTTCAGATGACCGTCTATTGTCAAATCAATACGTCTGCCTATCTCGCCCGCTACTTTCACCTTGCCGTAAGGCAGATGCTTCCACTGGTCGTGTATGCGGTTGTCGGGCAAACTGCAATAAGGACAGGCGCCGGAAGGATGAATGAAAACGAATAAAAAAAAACACGGCAAAGAAAATATTTGCCGTAAGATTAGCGGCCAATACAAATTCTTTTTCATCCTCAAAAAGATTTTTAATTATTATTGGGACAAAGGTAATAATATCCATTCTCCCTTAGTAGCATGGGGAAATATATTTTGAGAATTCCATTTTTTTACATACTTTTGTTTTCACAAACAATATACTCTGCATATGCTCTTTAAATCAGATGTTATAATGGGTAAGTGTGTCATGGCGTGCATATTTGTCATGTTCTGTTGTTGCCATGAGGAGCAAAATATTCCCGTTGAAATAGATGTAGTTATTCATATTAAGGAAGATAACCACACATCTCCTTTGCAAGTAATCTTGGAGAACAATACGCGCGGCGCCTATGGGTACCAGTGGTTGTTTGAAGGAGGATCCCCTGCCTCGTCATCCGAAAAAAATCCGGGGATCGTATCTTTCATTGAACCCGGAGAACATACCATAACGCTGGAAGCTTGGAATGAGGGTACGCGGACAAGTAAAAGTTTCCCGGTACGGGTAGACAGCGCCGTTACGGTTGATTTTACGGTTGAAGCCGATATAAACAACTATGCCCCTGCCGTGTTTCAAATAAAAAACCTTTCGTCCGGAGGTTCTACCTACCAATCGGTTTACGAATATGAATACAGATGCATGGTTACGGAACTTGCCCATATTTTCTGTCTCGTATGGAGATGAAGTGTTTACGAATACGCCCCTTCCCCGTGTTGTGTTGTTCGAGATGCCCAGAGTTTCAGAATAGAGAACATAAAGGATATGTTTGGAAAAGGCAAACCGCTCAAATTAAGCGGCGGTTTTTCGGCCAATTCCACCTATAATGCAGGCAGTACCATGCAGGGACGCGAGCCGTTTGCTTATTATTTGAACGGCAACATTCATTTAAATATCTATGGACAAATTAATCTTCCGTTTTCCTTCAATTTAACCAATTCGGGGTCGAGTTACAAACTTCCGTCCATGCCGAACCGGTTGAACATCCATCCTTCCTATAAATGGATAACAGG
>JAISZY010000022.1 GCA_031284375.1 Tannerellaceae bacterium
CTCCCTTAGTAGCAACGGTGGGAATGTGCTTAGATGCTCTGCCCTTATTCCCTTATTTTGAGCGTATCAATAAGGGAATAAGGTCAGAGGTTTCGGGGGCTGGTCTGGGCGCTACTAAGGGGGCTTTTGAGGAATAAGGGTTTTGTTCACCTCGTCATTGCGAACCTGAAGGGTAGATGCTTGTGGGGACGTCATTGCGAACCTGAAGGGTGAAGCAATCCAGAATAGCGTGTTTGCTGGATTGCTTCACTTTGTTCGCAATGACGATTTTGGCTTTCCCTGAGCTCCCTTAGTAGCAACGGTGGGAATGTGTTCGGATGCTCTGCCTATTCCCTTATTTTGAGCGTATCAATAAGGGACTAAGGGCAGAGGTTTCGGGGGGGCATAAAAAAAGCGTGTGCCGCAGCATTTCTGCTTTGCGACACACACCTGTCAAGATGAAAAAATCAAAATTCGTTACACTGTAATTGTTTATTTCACAAAGGGCGCTTTCAGCAAATAGTCGGCGCAACCCTTTACACCTTCAAACTGTGTGCCTTCCTTATAACCTTCCAGTTCTACAAAGAAGTCCTGTATGCCGTTGGCATAAGCTACTTCGTAAATCTTCTGGAAGTTCATCATACCCGATTCGCCCAGCACGGCCACGTCTTTAATGTGAAGTACGCGGATACGTTGGGGGTATTGTTTCATGTAAGCCACAGGGTCTTGCTGTCCCATCACAGTCCAATATACATCTAATTCAAAGATTACGAGCGAGGGGTCTGTTTTTTCCAGAAAGATATCGTAGATGATACGGATACCTTCGGGTGGTTTTTGTCCAAAGCCGGGGCGTCCGGTTACGACTTCCGTTCCTCCCGGTATTACACGGGCAAACTCGCCGCTATGGTTGTGGTATCCCCAGATAAGTCCGCCGGCTTTGGCTATCTTGCCGGCTTCGTTAAATACTTCGCATACGTAGGAGGTTTCTTCCACACTGCGCGTGGGCGGCTGTCCGGGCTGGATGATGTATTTCACGCCGATGGCGGCATGGTGGTCGGTCGCTTTCTTCCAGAAATCTTTAATCTGTCCCAGATTGTCGTTCGTATATCCGCCGCGGACGGGAGGATTCAGGTGAGAGCTTACAATCTTTAGTCCGGCATCGTCGGCATACTTCTTGAATTCTGCCATCGGGACGGCTCCTATTTTGCCTTCGGCGGAATAACCGGCCAGTTCAAGTACGGTATAACCCATCTGGGCTACTTTCTTCAGTCCTCCCGGTACATCGGGAGCGAGTTCTCTTCCGAGGGAATAAGTCTGAAGTCCCAATTGCTTGGCATTCGTCTTTCCCACAACCGGAGCAGCGGCCAAAGCGTTATTGGCTTTGCCGATCACGACGCCTCCCAAGGTAAGGAGCGCCGTGTTGCGTAAAAAATCTCTTCTGTTTGTCATAATACATTTTAGTTATGATTATTAATAAGAATAAGGTAACGAGTAGGGACGCCGGTAGGCGTAACCATACAGGCGATGGGCGGCAGCTTCTTTGTCATTCTCGAAGCTTAAAGTGGCCGGGTTCCATTTTACGGGGCGATTCAATTCGCGCGAGATGTTGGCCAAGCAGCAGAGGGTGTTGGTGCTGCAACCTACTTCTACGGGCGCAATGGGATTTTCGCGCGAGCGTATGCAGTCGATAAAGTTTTGCGCATGAGGCGAACTTGTTTCGTAAGTTCCGGCCTGTCCGCCGCGGTTCTGACCCTGTTGTGTACGTTGGGCGGCTCTCTGCGCCATGGCCTGCTGCATTTGTTCGCGGGTCATCGGACGTCTGCCGGCCAGTTCGGTGGGTATCAGCGAGGGGTCGGATGCGGCTAAGTAGCCTCTTGCTACTTCTATCCATCCTTTGGTTCCCCAGAACTTGATGCCTTGCGCGCCGTCGTTGTCGTCCAGATAGGGTTGTTCGGTCATCACGATGCCGTTGGCATATTTCATCGTGGCATAAGGCGTACCGTTGTATCCTTTGGGGATGTATTCTACCGGGCCGGAGCCGTCCATGCCGACGGCGGCCTGTGCGATGTCGAACATGTGAGCGCCCCAGTCGGCCGTATAGCCATTGCCGGTTTCCTGATACCAGCGCCAGGCTCCCCAGAGTTTTTCATTCTGCGGAGGGTCGAGCGTTATGGGGGGACAGAGGTCTGAATGATAATGCACCTTGGGGTCGTTGATGGGGCCTAACCATTGATTGAAGTTAAGGTTGGCCGGCACCGGTTGTTCGGGAAGGTCGAGCGGTTTGGGCGGTTCGCCTACGCGGGCGTATATCTTTTCGATATGTCCGATGGCGCCGGCCTGCACTAATTCGATGGCTTTCTGAAACTCTTTGCCCGATCGTTGCTGGCTGCCTACCTGCAATATCCGTTTGTTTTCACGCACGGCTTTCACCATAGCCAATCCTTCTACGATGGTATAGGCCAACGGTTTCTGGCAATATACATCCTTTCCCGATTGGAGAGAATGAATGGTGAGCAAAGCGTGCCAATGGTCGGGCGAAGCCACTTCGATGGCGTCGATGTCTTTCCGGTCGAGCAGGTCTTCGTAAAACTCGTATCCGTCTACCCGTTCGTTCATGCCCTTGGACTTCTGCCATTCCATGGCCCGGCGGCGGAAGCGTTCTACTTTTATCGTGTCTACATCGCAACAAGCGGCCACTTGTATGCCGGGGCATCCGGCAAAGCCGCGGAAGTCGCTGAGACCCTGCTGACCTAAACCGATGAATCCGAATACTACCCGATCGCTCGGAGCAATTTTTACTCCTTCCATCTTCCAACTCGGAAGGATGGTAAGCCCGGCCAGACCTAAAGCGGAATAACCCAGAAATTGTCTTCTGTTAATTGTTTTCTTTTCTTCTTTCATGCACGTATATTTTAAAACTCGTAATTCTTTTTTAATCTTTATTCGACAATATTCCCCCGGAAAGGTTTAATCCCCCTCCGGGGAAATATGTTACAATAAAGCCCGTGTGGACTTATTTCCAGTTTTCACTTTGCACCAACAATCCTTCCATCGTGATGATCTGGCTGTTGGGGATGGGGAGCGTTACCCATTTCTCGTTGTAAACGCAAGGTTCATATTTGCCGAGATACTGCTTTTCGTAAGTGATAAAGCCCGTAAGTTCGTCTTTCGCAATGCCCCAACGTACCAGGTCAAACCAGCGGTGTCCTTCCAGCGCCAATTCTATATGACGTTCAAAGCGCAGGGCATTGAGCGCGCCGTCTTTCGAGGCGAATTGCGAGTCGGGATAGAGACCGATGCGGTAGTTGGCTGCTGCATCGACATCTTTCTTGCCGTTTACAAGGTCGTCTAAGACGTATTCCGACGTGGCGGGAGACATATCGCAGCTACTATGATCTTCATCCCAACCTTTTACAGCCTTTACATAAGAATTGGCGGCGCGGGTGCGTACCTGATTGATGTACTTGCCGGCTTCTTGAGGATTGCCGGTTTCTATCAGCGCTTCCGCATACCAAAGCAGTACGTCGGCATAACGAATCAGGTGGAAGTTCTTGGCCGAAGAAGTGGCCGACGTTGCTACGCTCAGGCTTCCGCGGTCTGCCTTGCTCGGTATTTGCTTCTTATTGAGGTAAGGGCCGCCGTTGGCATATTCGCGAATCCAACCGTCGATGGTATAAGGCACTTCGTAGTCTAAGTACGGTGTGCCGTAACGCCCCAGACTGATGTCGATACGCGGGTCGGTATATACGTCGAGGTCAGTAACAATTTCCGTCTTACCTGCCACCAGGTGCGACAAAGGCTCCTGGTTGCGATACGAGCCGTCGAGCAAGGGCAAGCCTTTATCATTTACGATGTAGGAGTTCACCATTTCGTAGGAAGGCTGATAGAATCCCCAGCCGCCTACGCCCAGTTTACCTGTCATACCGATGTGCGAACTTCCGTTCACTACGTTGGTATTGGTCTGCGTGCCGGAGATGGCATGTTGGATGTCGAAGATGGATTCGCCCGTCCAGTCGCTTTCGCCGGCCTGGTACAGGGTGGCGTATTCGTCGGACAATTTGTATTTCTGGCCTTTCGCGTCTTTACCGTTGGCAATGATGTTTTCGAGTATCGTCTTGGCATCGCTCCAGTGGTCGGCGTTTCCATTCTTGCCGTTGTAGGGAGACGACCAGTAGACGTATATCTTGGCCAGCAAGGAAGCGGCTGCCCACTTATTGACATAGCCGGCATTGGTGGGCCATACTTCCGGAAGGGTTTCGTAGGCTTTCTTTGCATCGGCCACCACCTTATCCCATATATAAATGTAGTTGCCGCTTGCGTCTATGTTGGAGACCAACGGATTTACACCCAAAGCAAATTCTTCGGTTCCTACATAAGGAATGGCGGAGCCGAATACCTTGACGCCTTCAAAGTGCCAGAATGCACGCATAAAGTAAGCTTGGGCCGTCACTTCCGTATAGCGGTCGAGGCCCGATTCGCCCGGAGTAGCCGAGAGTTCGTCTTTTATATTTTCGGCTAAGCTCAGCATGGTGTTGGCGCGGAATACGCCGTTGTACACACTGTTCCATTTAGATGATAAGTAACCGTTGTCGATAGTGATAACGTACTGCTCCAATTGCGAGAAGGTGGACTGGTCGGCAGCCGCCGAGCCTTTGTTGGCTTGTCCGCCCATCACATCGCCATACTGATAATTGCTTAACGGGGCAGCAAAGTCGGCAAAGTTCACTGCATAGAGCAGCGAGTACATGCCGGATAGGCCCATCTCTATTCCGTTCTTGTTTGCAACCAAGGCGGCTTCGTCTACCGCCCCTACAGGAGGAATATCAAGGAAATCCGAACAACTTGTTGATATTAATAAAGCTATCAACATGGAAAGGATACTATACTTTTTCATATTCTGTATATTATTAATGTTTACATCAATTAGAAGGATATATTTAAGCCGATAAGGAACTGGCGGGGCATTCCGTATCCGCCGTAGTCGATACCTTTCGAGCGTTCATTGCTGGTGATATTGAAAGAACGTATTTCCGGGTCGAGGCCATCGTAACCTGTAATGGTAAAGAGGTTTCCTATCTGACCGTATATGCGCAGTCTTTCCAGACCAATCTTATTGAGTAATGCCCGTGGTAGCGAATAACCGAGGGTGAACATCTGATTCCTCAGATAAGAACCGTCCTGTATATACATGGAGTTCGATTCGTTGCCTGCTTCGTTTCCTTCCGTAGAGCTTCCCGTCCAGAGAGGATATGTACCGCTGGGATTGGAAGGACTCCAGGAGTTGTCGCGACGGTCTTTCGAGTAGTTGGACTGCAAGTTTCCGAAGTGCGTATAATACATATAATGTTTAAAGAGGTCGTTGCCCACCGAGAAGGTAAAGTAGGTACTGAAGTCCCATTGCCTCCAGTTCAGGCCGATATTAAAACCGCCGGTGAAGTCGGGATGCGGATTACCGATAATGGTACGGTCGCTGGCGTTGATTCTACCGTCGCCGTTTACATCTTCCAGTTTGTAGCGTCCGATAAAATTATCAGCATTCAAATCCCTGAGGTCGCCCACACCGTAGGGTATTACGGTTTGTCCGTCTGTTTTGTAACCGGTCACATCGTCGGCGCTCTTGTATATGCCTATCACATTATAGCCGTAGAACATACCTACGGGCTGGCCTACGGTGGTGATGGTGATATTATTCAGACGGGTGGAGGTAAAGAGGTCGGACGATCCGAGCTTCACCACTTTGTTGCGGTACGTGGAAATGTTGGCTCCGATGTTGTAACGCAATTCGCCCACTTTGTCGCGCCAGTTGAGGTTCAGTTCCACGCCGTAGTTGTCCATATCGCCGATGTTGATGTTGGGCTTTGTGGCCGAGCCGGCGAGGGCTGACCAGTTGGCGGGTACCAACATGTCGGTGGTCTTCTTCATATACCAGTCGAAGTTGAACGTCAGTTTGTTGAATACGGCGCCGTCGAAACCGATGTCGAGCGAGTGAACCGTTTCCCATTTAGCATCTACGTCGCCCAGGTTGGAAATGGCATAGCCTGTACCTACATAGGTATCCGTTCCCGTCACGCCATAGTTGTAAGCGTTGCCCGTGGCATACTGGAAAGCATAGTTGTAGGAGCCGATCCGTGAGCTACCCGTTGTACCGTAGCCGGCGCGGAGTTTCAAATCGTCCAACCATTGCTTGGTGGATGCCATGAAGGATTCTTCCGTAACACGCCATCCGAGAGAGAGGGCGGGGAATGTACCCCATCGGTGTTTGGAGCCGAATCGGGAGGAGGCATCGCGACGGAGCGTAACCGTTCCCAGATACTTGTTTTTATATACATAGTCGCCTCGTCCGAAAAGTCCGAACATGGTTGTATGATCGTGCATATATCCGCTGTTACTTACGTTGGCGGTCGAGCCGTTGTCTATCTTCCATGTATTGGGGTCGTCGGGGAAGTTGTAGTTCAGACGGGTGGCTGTGATTCGGCGTCCAAGGCCGTTGTTGAGCGCTTCGGAACCCACAACGATGGTCATCTGATGATCTTTGTTGAACGTCTTTGCGTAGGTAGCCGTATTGGTCCATTGCCAGTCGAAATTATACTCGGCCAATTCATACAATTCATTGGTGGAGCGACCTTCCTTGTTCGTCATGATGGTTACTTCTCTGAACTCGCGCTGCCAACTGCCTCCAAGTTGGGGGGCAAACTGTGTGCGGACGGTGAGGCCGGTAATCGGTTTGATTTCGGCAAAGAAAGAAGCCTGTCCACGGAAGTTGCGGTTCCAGTCGTCTTGCTGGTTGTCGATGAGGGATACGGTTGTAACATCCCGTCCACCTTCGGCAGCCTGCGAACCGGCAAATTCTCCGCCGATATTGTATACCGGCACCCACGACTGTATCGTATAGGTCTTGGCAAATACGTTGGAGTCTTCCTGGTTACCGCGTTCGCCCGACGTTTCCATAATACCCATGTTTACGTTGGCGCCCAAAGTAAGCCATTTGTTGGGAGAGAAAGTCGTGTTTAGACGGACCGAATACCTGTCGAAGTACGAGCCTTTGATGGTTCCTTCACGGGTACTATAGCCCAGCGAAAGGGAGTATTGTCCTTTCTCGCTTCCCCCCATGGCGGAGATTTGATGATCTTGCACAAATCCCGTCTGCGTAGCCAGCTTATACCAGTCGGTACCCTTGCGGGCTTCTGCTTCCGAATAGCCGTCTTCGAGCATCTGGTAGTAGGCCGAGCGCGACCAGGAGTTTGATCCGTTGGGGCGATACGATTTTTCCCAGGCCTCGATGCTGCCGTACTGCTGGATGATTTGTTCTTTCGACTGCCCGGCCGGTTTGATGGCATAAGGCATCGTAAGCTCGTCGTTCGCATTGAGCGCTCCGAACTGTGCATGCACACCGGGGGTTATGCCTCTCACGTTGCGGAGGTTCACCATACCGTTTGCTACAAACTCCATGGACTCCCATGAGTCAAGCAGGTTGAAACCGTTGTTGGCCATCGTAGCCGCACCGGTATAGCCGTTGTAGCTAACGCGCACGCGGTCTTTCGTCCCCTTCTTGGTGGTGACGATGATAACCCCGTTCGCTCCCTGGGCGCCATAGATAGCCGTTGCGGAAGCATCCTTGAGAATCTGGAACGATTCGATATCGTTCGGATTCACCGAGCTAACATCTACGCCGGAGATACCGTCTACTACTATCAACGGGTCGGAATTGTTTACCGAGCCAACACCGCGTACGCGGATGGTTGTACTTGCTCCGGGAGCTCCCGAAGCGGATACGTATACGCCGGCGGCTTTACCCAGCAGCGCTTCGGCAAAGGTGGCTACGGGCGTTTCCTGCAAGGCCTCGGCCGAGACTACCGATACGGAACCGGTAATGTCTTTCTTGGCTTGCGTACCGTAACCGACTACCACCACTTCGTCGATGTTCTGGGTATCTTCTACCAGCACAACCCGTATGGGCTGGTCGCCCCTCACGGCGATACGCTGCGTAAGATAGCCTACATACGACACCTGAACGGAGATATTACCCGAAGGGCCGGAGAAGGAAAATTTCCCGTCCACGTCGGTAATCGCTCCCGTAGCAGTGCCTACTACCTGGATATTTACACCTATCAGCGGTTCGCCGGATCCGTCCACAACGGTTCCGCTGATTGTTCTTCCGCCCTGCTGAGGGACGGGCGTATGGGCCTGCATTGTGAAGCCCGCCACAAAAATAAAACAGAATAAGAGCATAAGCCCTCGCGACACAAAGCTCTGTCCTCCTTTGGAGGAGAGCCTTCTTTTTGGTTCGTCCATTTTTTTGTTTTTCATCGTTTATATAAATTAAATTTACAGGTAACATTACCCTTCTATTTTACTAAGGCAATCCTGCTCCAAAATGTTCTAATGAAAAATGCGTTTTTTTTTGATTTTTTTTTTGAGGGGGTATTTTAGTGGTTCGCTCCGTCGGTTGAAATCGCCGGCAATGTGGGTAGAATGAAACGAAAGCCCTATGTGGGTCGATGGGAAAGCAGGATTTTGGAAATCTTGTGGAAAATCTGACGGGGAAGACCAGGATTTTGGAAATCTTGTGGAAAATCTGACGGGGAAGGCCAGGATTTTGGAAATCTTGTGGAAAATCTGATGAGGAAGGCCAAGATTTTGGAAATCTTGTGGAAAATCACGTGAGGAAGGCCAAGATTTTGGAAATCTTGTGGAAAATCTCATGAGGAAGGCCAAGATTTTGGAAATCTTGTGGAAAATCTGATGAGGAAGGCCAAGAATCAACATCCCTTATTACCGGGTAACCGAATAAGGGAATAAGGGCAGAGCATCCAAATACATTGCCCCCGTTGCTACTTAGGGGGCTTTTGGGAAATAAGGTTTTTTTATCCGGACAATCATATAGTTCGTCATTGCGAACAACGTGAAGCAATCCAGTAAACACGCAACCCTGGATTGCTTCACTGCATAGGATGACGGGGTACCCTTATTACCGGGTAACCGAATAAGGTTGCTGTTGGGGTTTCAACTACCAATGTAGCTGCAAGCCGATGGAGACGGGGTAAAGTTTGGGGCCTTTGCCGCTTTCGAATAGTGTGATGGGCGAGTATCCGACATAAACGCCCAGATTGTCCAAACCTGCCTGGAGAAGTAGCTGAACGGAAACGGGACGGAGATTCATCCCGCTGTCCATCTTGGCGGTTTTGTTTCGGCCTGTTTCGTCTTTGTAGGTTACTTTAGAAGAAGAAATGGTCTTTATTACGCCTACCGCTCCGGCCGAGATAAATATCGGTATGCTTCCTTTCCGTCTGTTCTGCCATTCCAGCAAAAGAGGAATGGTGAGGTGGGTGAGGTTCAGCCGGGAGGAGGAGTAGACAATACCTTCGGGGGCGGGATGCAGGGAGGTGATTCCTTCGGTTTCGACTATGTATTGGTTGGCGTCTATCCGGTAGCGACTCCATTTCAGGCCGATGCCCGTTACGGCAGCCCAGCTCGAATTGTGGGAAAGGAGATAGCGTTGTTCCAGGATATTGAAGTTGTATTCCAGCGAGCTTCCGCTGCGGAGGGTTATGCCGTCTATGTCGTTTATCTGACTGCGTTTTTGGTCTGTGAAGTTGATAAATCCCATTCCAAAGCCGGCCCAATGACCGTCGAAGCCTCGTCTGCGCCAGGTAGGAACCGGGATGTTTACGGAGCGGAAATATTTGCGTTGTTCGTAACTGCGACCGTCTTTGTAGTGTCCTTCAAACAAGAGTACTTGTTCTGTTGTGTCGTTGTGTTCGGTTATTTCAAACACTTTTACTTTCATCCTGTTGTTGGATTCCGTTATTTCGATGCGTTTGTTGTTCAACAGGAGCGTTGTGTCGGTGGGCATCGCGTTCATGGCGGCGGCGCATAGTCCGGCGGCGATGAGGGGAAGTATTTTTTTCATCTTTCTATATATTATTAATGTATGATTGAATGGCTTAAAAATTTTTGTCTCCGGCAAAGAGGATGGTTATCAGGTCTTCGCTATCCAAATCGCCTTCGATGTAAACGAGCGTGATGACGTTCTTCCGGCTTACTTTAAAGAGAATAAACCGGTTCAGCCCGTTGTTTGCAGCTAATTGATAGTAGGCGGAAATGACGCCGCCCCGGTCTGTCACTTCCTTTATTTTACGAGCGCCCTGCTGGTCGGCCTCCAAGCATTGGCGGGTAAAATCCAGCGCTTTGGGGTCTTCTTTGATGATGATGCTTTTGTAGTGCGTCATGCCGTAGGTTTCCAGCATTTCGTTGGATAGTTCTACCATGGTGACGTTCCGTTTTTTCCCGTACCGGGCAAAGACATCCTGTATCTTCAGGTTTGCCTGAGTTTCTTCCGCCCGGATGGTAGAGGACAGGCAGAGGCAGGCGATGAGGCAACATGCGAGGTTTATATGTTTCATATAGTTGTGTGTTTATTCTTCGTTGTAAAAAGAACCGATACCCGGAAAGGAGACCTCGTCCGGTGCGGCAACTTCCTTCAAGGCCTCTAAGGCGAGGGAGCGCGCTTTTTGCGTATCGGTATAGCAATGTCCGTTTATCACCACATAATTTGCCGAACAAAGGCAAAGCTCTTGCGTATCGGCCGGCCGGAACGTATGCCACATTCCCAGCAGCAGGGCGACAGATGCCGCAACGGCCGCCGCGAGATAGTAGAATTTTGTCCGGGCAATGCGCGGAGTATTTTTTGCTTGTATTTCCCGGTCGAAGTACGCAAATATCGGTTGATACATTTGCAGATGCTCCGGCGGGCGGTTTGAGGCGAAAAAGGTTCGTATTTCTTCTTATTCCTTTGTTGTTGTTTCGCCATCAAAATATTTTCTTAACAATTCATCTATATTCATATACCTCTTTATTTAGTGCAATAAACCGTTCTCTTATTTTTTTCCTGGCTCTTGAAAGGTTTACGCGGATGGCTTCCGTTTGGCATCCGGTTATTCCGGCTATTTCCTCCACCTCGTATCCTTCGATGTCTTTCATCCGGATGATGGTTTGCTGAAGGGAAGGCAATTGGCTTATCAACATGCGAACGCAGTTCACGGCATCCTGTTGTACCAATCGCTCTTCGGGGTTTCCGTCTTTCGAGTTGAGCGTATGCAAATCATCCTCGTTGGCCTGAGGCTTTTGCAGTTTCAGCTTATCGAGGGCGAGGTTTTTGGTCAGCATCACGGCAAAGGCTTCCACACTCCGGTAAGCGTCGAGTTTGTCCCGGAGATACCAGAGTTTCAGGAAAGCCTCCTGCACAATATCTTCGGCATCGGCTTCCTTTTTCACAATATTCAGGGAGATGTTCAGCAGTTTCTTCCTGAGGGGGGCCACCTTTATTTTAAACGCTTCAAGTTCCATTTTCTATTGATAAGACGAACCAAGGCGGCAAACATAACATGGAGTAAAATAAATTTACGTGGGATTGTTGTCTAATTCTACGAGTTCTAATTGCGTGAGGGCGCTCAGGGGGCTGACGTCCGAGATGGGGTTGCCGGACAGGAAGAGGTATTCCAATTGCGTCAGACGGCTTAAGGGTCGGAGGTCGGAGATTTGGTTGTCCGACAAATCCAGGACGGCGATTTGCGTCAGATTCTGCAAGGGGGACAGGTCGGACAGATTCCGGCATTTTATTTGCAGGATAACAAGCCCGTCTAATTTCTCCAGCAGGTTGGCCAGCGCCGGAAGGTTTTCTTTCGAGTCGAAGGAAAGGTACAAGGCTTTTATTTCGTTTTCGGCCACGATGTAGGCATTGGAAGGCAGGGGGACATCTTCGGTAGGATATTCGAAAGAGATGTTTAGCAGCTTCTCGATTTGTTTGATTATCTCTGAGTTGTTCATGGGATGACAGATTCTTTTTTTACGTGCGTGAAATTAATACTATTTATTGATAAAATCGCCCGGTTCGTTGATTTTCTTCTTCCCCTACCGGAAGCTTATTTGTACTTTCGCCTGCGGATATCCGGAACGCTAAGAGAAATGACGGAAATGAACAAGGAAGAGAAAAAACAGTTTATACTGGAGAATCTGATTTATGTAATCATCTGGTTGGTGGTTTTTACCACGCCGTTGTTTACGGCCAATTACCCGCAAAGTAACGAACGGGACTGGCTTCTGATTCTGATGCTGTGGAAAACTACGCTCCCGTTTTTCTTCCTGTTTTTGCTCAACAACTACGTGCTGGTTCCTTTCTTCCTGATTCGGCGGAAATCGTGGAAGTATGCCTTGTTTGTCTTTCTGTCGTTGCTGGTTTTGTCGGTCTTTCGCCCTCAAAGACCCTTTATGTCGGCCGAACCCCGTATGGGTGGGGGAGGAGGCCGGCTACCTTTCCCGCAGGAAGAACGTTTCCGTCCGCCGCGTGAACGGCCATGGGGAGACGCTTTCGGCCCTCAGGCCCGTCGTTCTCCCGCAGCGCCGCCGTTCCATTTTCTGCGGTGGATGATAAACCCTTGGATGATTGCCATTCTGCTGCTTGGCTTTAATATCGCCATTAAATTTTTGTTCAAATCCATCCGCGACGACCGGCATTTGCGCGAACTGGAAAAGTATACGCTGGAAGTAGAACTGAATTACCTGAAAGCGCAAATCAATCCTCATTTCTTTATGAATACGCTCAATAATATTCATGCCCTGATTGATATTAATACGGAGAAGGCGAAGGAAACGGTTATCGAACTCTCCAAAATTATGCGTTATGTGCTGTATGAGGCTAACCAGACTCAGGTTTTGCTGACGAAGGAGATACAATTTATCGAAAACTACATTGCCCTGATGCGCATCCGCTATACCGACGGGATAGATATCCGCCTTCAACTGCCGGAGTCGATTCCCCCCGACGCTACCATCTCGCCCTTGCTTTTGGTCACGATTATAGAAAACGCCTTCAAACACGGCATCAGTTACCGGCATAATTCTTTTGTACACGTTGTTCTGTCGATAGCAGACAACCGGCTGAGTTGTTTGGTTATGAACCGGATTCCACCCTCCTTCACCCCTCGTCATCCCGGAATGGGGATGGAAAATATACGCAAGCGTTTATCTTTATTGTTCGACAATAACTACACATTAGATACACAACAAAACGATGAAGAATACCGAGTTACACTTATCGTCCCCCTGCTCCGTGATGCGCTGCATAGCGATAGACGATGAACCGCTGGCGCTTACGCAGATTACGGGTTATATAGATAAGACCCCTTTCCTGCAATTGTCGGCCGCCTGCCATTGCGCCGTTGACAGCATCCCCATCCTTACGGAAGAAACAATCGATTTGTTGTTTATCGACATCAATATGCCGGATATAAACGGTCTGGACTTTGTACGTACCCTCCGGCAAAAACCGATGGTTATCTTCGTAACGGCCTATTCCGAATATGCGCTCGACGGCTTTCGGGTAGACGCTTTCGATTATCTGCTCAAACCGATTGGTTATCTCGACTTCCTCTATGCTGCCGAGAAAGCATACAGACAGTACAAACTTCGGATGAACGAACCAACTCTCCCGGCCGAACCTACTCCCGAACGCTTCTTTGTTAAATCGGAATACAAGACCATGCCCATCGAGATACAGTCGATTACCCACATTGAAAGTCGCAGCGAATATCTGCGTATCTATACCGAAACAACGCCCCCGGTCATGACGCTGGGCAGTATGAAGTTGATAGAAGAGAAGCTGCCGTCCGACCGTTTCATGCGCGTTCATCGCTCTTATATCGTCCATCTGTCCAAGATTACTTCCGTAGAACGTAACCATATCCTTATCAATCATAAAATACGCATCCCCGTAGGCGAACAATACAAGGAGGCGTTCCGGAATTATCTTGCCTCTCATTCGCTTTAAGACCGTTGCGGATTCAAACGCCGTCGGCGTTGTTTTTAATAACAAATCGTGGGATATTATGAAATAAAAGTTGTTTTATTGAAAAAAACAAATTATTTTTGTGGTTTAAAATAGTGTTTTCTATAAACGTATTAAACAAAAAGATAATGAGATGCCAATTGTTTTTTCTTCTTTTGTGTGCAACGTTCCATTTAACCAAGGTCTCAGCACAGGTACACATCGGGTCGAGCGTTCCTCCCGAATCTTCCGCTATGTTGGAAATATCGGCCACCGACAAAGGTATACTCCTTCCCTCCATAGCGTTGGCCGACGTTTACGACAGTATAGTCATAGTGAATAACCAACCCGTGGATGGATTGCTGATATATAATACGACGGAAAATCCGTCGCTCAACATATACAAAGGGCTGTATGCCTGGAACAGCGTAAAGCATTTGTGGGAAAACATTGTGAGCGACCGTAGTTTCAACAATATGCTCCTTGCTCATTATGCTATCGAAAAATCATATTTTGTAGCGAACCTTCAAACAAAGCAACGCGATACGCAACAAGCCATACGAATAACGTCGGGGAGCGCCGCCCTGCTCACTTTTAATACCTTTATAATAAACAGAGAAAATTGTTTTGCCGACAATGTCTTTACCGTACCGGAAAACGGGCTTTACAAGGTGGTGTGCGGCATAGAATTGTATAGCAACGATAGCGAGCTGGCCTCGACCGACCAGGTGGAGATTTATCTGGAATTTACCCAGGCGTCGAAAAAGACGGAGTCTACTCGTGTAAAGGTTACCCGTTCGTCTATTCTACCGGTTCGGGAAAAGCCCTCCTACCAACCCTATATCCCCTTAACTCCTTCTCTTATTTACAACGGCTATCTTGAGAAGGGCGTCAAAATTGCGGTGAAGGTTCTGCTCAACTCGAAAGCTACGTCCGGATACCTGAATAGAAAATACCTGTACATTGATGCACTTTGACAAAACGAAGATATGAGAAAGTTGATAGTTATATGTATGTTGCTTTTGCCGGCCGTTTTCTTGCGAGGCCAGGTGTTTATCGGCACGGAACCAACCTGGAATCCGGTGTTGCTCGAAGTAAAATCGAACAACCGGGGCATTCTGATTCCAAGGATAGATATACCGGATACGACGCTTGCCGCTCCGGTAACAAGCCCTAAGGATGGTTTGTTGGTGATGAATACACATCCGGGCAAAGAAGGTTTGTTTTTCTGGAACGGACAGGCATGGGAAAAGCTGAAAACGGTAGAATCGGCCGTAGCCGACCTCGCAAAAACAGGGAAAAGAAGTATATTTATCGGAACAGAGAAGGCTACGGATCAGCAACTCAACGTTAACAACTTTACCGATATGCCGCTGAAGGCTTCTATGGGCGCGCTTACGGGCAACAATACATATACGATTCAGGAAGATGGAATTTACGAGGTAACGGCCGGTTTTACAGGCGAACCCAGTGGGGCAGACGGCTTCATTATCCTGAATATCCATAATTATACGCAGAATACAAGTCTGGCCTATACTACGAGGAATCAATTTGCCAGTTTCAGAAACATAGCGGCAAAAGCGATTTATTACGGCCCTTTGAAGAAAAACGACCAAATTGGTATCCGTATGTTTTACGGTTCGAAGGTAACGGGTAAGGTAGAGAAATTGAAAACGATTATTCTAAGTATAAAAAGGATAAATACGAATTAAACTCAGAAAACATAGCGAACCATGCAAAAGATAATTTTTTATATCCTTTCCGTTCTCCTCTGTCTTCCCGTCAAGGCCAGAGCGCAAATAGGCATAGGCGATCACGTTCGGCCCCATCCGTCGGCTATATTGGACATGCAAACTTCGGTTCCCAATAATCACCGGGGAGCGCTTTTCCCCCGCATCCCCCTTCGCAGTTCTACCGACCGGACTTCTATTCCCTCCCCGGCGGATTATTTGCTTATTTTTTCGCCCTATACGGAAAATTCGTCGGAAGCAGGATTGAATTATTGGCATAATAATGCCTGGCATCGTTTGCTGAATGAGACGGAAATGTACGGCAAGATATCAGACCAACATATTGCACAAATTGTTCTGCTTGTCCAGATGAGCGCCCCGGAGGAGAAAACTCATCCTACGGATCCGAATAACAAATCGACGTACAAGGTGCCGTTCGACAAGACGATATTCGACAGTCAGAACGGTTACCATCAAGCAAATCATGAGTATATCATACCGGAAACCGGTTTTTACGAAATTGTGTGCGAAGTACAGTTGTCTGATGCCGCAACGGGGCAAAGTCTGCAAACTTTTATCTTAGTAAACGGCACGAGCAGGATGAGCGACCTGACAGGCAATACGTCGGCCGTCGTAGCCGGCTCGGTAGTTTATATTGCGGAACTGAATAAAGGCGACCGCGTGTGCGGTGCCGTAGGACTCGGAAACTGGGCGAAAGACTTCTTCCGAGTATCCGGCGCATCATTTACCATTGTGAAGTATTAATAAAGGAAGAAGGAAATCGCGGAGTTAAACCTTTTTCAAGAAAAATTGTCGAACAACTGGGATAAAAGAGAATTACATAAAGAATTTATTACTTTTGTCGTATCTAATTATCATCGTACACTAATAATAAAGGAAAATGAAACGTCGCGATTTTTTTAAGACCAGTGTGATGGCAAGCGTTGCCTTGTCGTTGAATTTTGACAAACTGCAAGCAGCTTTGGCATCAAATGCTACTACAGTTGTAGAAACAGCGCCCGATTTGGTGGCCGTAATGGGTGGCGAACCGGAAGCTATGCTCGATAAAGCCTTAGAGGCTTTGGGTGGAATAGGGAAATACATTAAGAAAGGACAGAAGATTGTAATCAAACCGAATATCGGATGGGATCGTACGCCGGAACTGGCCGGAAATACCAACCCGTTGCTGATAAAAGCTTTGGTGAAGAAATGCCTTGGAGCTGGCGCATCGAAGGTTACGGTGTTCGACCATACGTGCGACGACTGGCAGAAGTGCTATAAATCCAGCGGTATCGAAGTTGCCGTAAAAGAAGCAGGCGGTATAGTGCTTCCGGGGAACGACGAAAAATATTACAAAAGCGTTACGATACCCGGCGGAGTTAAAATCAAAGAAGCCAAAATACACGAAGCCCTTCTGGAAGCCGATGCCTGGATTAATGTTCCCATACTGAAGAATCACGGAGGAGCTAAGTTCTCCTGCGCCATGAAAAACCTGATGGGAATTGTATGGGACAGGCGTGTGTTCCACTCCAACGACCTGCAACAGTGTATCGCCGACCTTTGCACCTTGCAGAAGAAGCCGGTTCTGAACATCGTAGATGCCTATCGCATGATGCATCAAAACGGTCCGCAGGGTAAAAGCGCCGCCGATGTGGCTACCATTAAGTCCCTGCTGGTTTCGCCCGACATCATTGCCATTGATACGGCAGCCTTGGGATTGTTCAATCAAGTGAAGAAGCTCGATATGGCCGCGGTAGGACATATCGGAAAAGGAGAATCGCTGAAGCTCGGCTCTACCGACTTGAGCAAATTGAATATCCAACGAATCAAGATATAATCAAGAAGCTTCAACCCCATGAAACAAACAGGGAAAAAAATAGTGAATCATCTTAAAAGATTGCGGGTACTGCTCGCAATCTTGCTTTTCGCACCCATCCTTCTGTATTTTGTAGATTTTGCGGGTGCGCTGCCGCAGGAGGTACATGCACTTCTGCACTTTCAAATCATCCCGGCCATTTTAGGCGGCGCTATCGGGATAATAGTGTTGCAATTTGTTCTCGCTTTGGTTTTCGGACGTATTTATTGTTCCGTGCTCTGTCCGGCCGGTATTTTTCAGGATATCATTAACCGGCTGTTCTGTATCGGAAAGAAGAAGAGTAAGGGAACGAGGCGCTTCTCCTATCATAAGCCTCTGAACGTCTTTCGCTATCTGCTGTTGGGACTTACCGCCCTGTCGTTTGTCTTCGGCTTTACTTCGCTGGTGGTGTGGCTCGACCCGTACAGTAATTTCGGACGAATGGCAACCAATTTGTTTCGGCCGGTAACGATGTGGGGGAACAACCTCTTGGCCGACCTGCTGATGCAATTGGAAAATTATACGCTCTACCACGTTACCATCCATACCGTTACGTGGGCGGGACTTATATCGGGCGTTATTATCTTGCCGGTATTCGTAGCGCTGACGGTTCTTCGCGGACGTTTGTTTTGCAATACCCTCTGCCCCGTAGGCGCTTTGCTGAGCTTGGCGTCTCGTTATTCCTTTTTTCGGATTACATTCAACAAACAGCTTTGTAATAATTGCGGAAATTGCGAACGAAGCTGTAAGGCGGAAGCAATCGACAGTAAGAATATGAAGGTAGACGCCTCCCGGTGCGTTACTTGTTTCAACTGCACCTCCTCGTGCACGAAGAGTTCGCTCAAGTATCGCTTTTCTCCCTTCTTCGGGCAAGAAAAAGTGGGCGGGGAAACGACCACTTCGCCCAACAGTAGGCGGACGTTCTTTGCCACAAGCGCCACCATCGCCGCATCGCTTCCCGTTGTTTCTGCCGTGGCTCAGTATGCCGATGCGCCGCAGGAAGGAACAAAGGCCGTGGAAGAAGAAGGCAAACCCTCTCCCGTAACGCCGCCCGGCTCCGTGAATCTGGAGCTTTTCAAAGACAAATGCACGGCTTGTCATCTCTGCGTGACGAGATGCCCAACCCAGGTGCTTCGGCCGGCCGGACTTCAGTTCGGATTCGATTACCTGCTGCGTCCGTATTGCGCCTTCAAGAGCAGTTATTGCAATTACGAGTGTACCGTATGCGGAGATGTTTGTCCCGTACATGCTATCCGGAGCCTCACGAAAGAAGAAAAGCGAACCACCCAGGTAGGCATTGCCACTTTTCATATCGACCGATGCATTGTCTATACCGAAGGAACCGACTGCGGAGCCTGTTCCGAACATTGCCCTACCCAGGCCGTTCACATGATTCCCTACGAAGGTACGCAGACTATCCCCCAGGTGGAAGCCGAACTGTGTATCGGATGCGGAGGCTGCGAGTCGATTTGTCCGGTGAATCCGCATCGGGCTATCATCGTTGTGGCCAATGAAACGCATCAGCAGGTGGCTCCTCCGGAGGAAGAAGAGGTGATAGACATTCAAATAGAAACTTTTGGCTTCTAAATCTTTTGTGCCGTGAAATATAAACTATTGGTTCTCGATGTAGACGGTACGTTGCTCAACGACAGGAAAGAAATTACTCCCTCCACTCTGGCTGCATTGACCAAGGTTCAGCAGATGGGCGTGCAAATCGTGCTGGCCTCCGGGAGGTCTACGCATGGGTTGCGCCCCATTGCACAGAAGCTGGAATTAGATAAATACAACGGTTTTATATTGTCGTACAACGGCGGGCAGATTATCCACATGCCAACCAACGAACTGCTGTTTGAAAGGCGCATGAATCCCAAGGATATTCCTTACCTCGAAAAAGAAGCGAACAAACGCCGTTTCGCTATCCTGACCTACCATAAGGATACCATTATCGCCAACCGGACGGAGAATATACACGTTCGCGAAGAGGCCGAGCGAAACCATATGAAACTCGAAGAAGCAAAGGATTTCGCCGCGCGAATCACCTTCCCGCCCTGCAAGTGTATGATTGTTGGCGACGACGAAGAAGCCCTGGCCAACTTGGAGAATCATTTGAAAAAGCGGCTGAGCGGCGTTTCGGACGTATTCCGCTCCGAACCTTATTTCCTGGAAGTCCTCCCCCCTCAGATTAATAAGGCCGACACCTTGGGCGTACTGATGGAGAAACTCGCCCTCTCGCCCGAAGCCGTCGTTGCCATAGGAAACGGAGTGTGCGACATCGGCATGATACAAATGGCCGGCTTGGGTATCGCCATGGGCAATGCCGGCGAAAAGGTGAAACGATGCGCCGACTATACCACCGCATCCAACCAAGAAGACGGTCTGGCTAAGGCCGTGGAAGAACATATCATCGCCCGGATACGTCCCGCCGACGTTCCGCTGGAACAAATGAACCTCAGAGCCAAACATGCGCTGATGGGAAACCTCGGCATACAGTATACCTACGCTTCCGAAAATCGCGTGGAAGCTACCATGCCCGTAGACGAACGGACACGCCAACCCTTCGGCATACTGCACGGAGGAGCTACCCTGGCATTGGCCGAAACCGTGGCAGGATTCGGCTCCATGATTCTTTGCCGGCCCGACGAAGTGGCCGTAGGTATGCAGGTAAGCGGAAACCACGTCTCCTCCGCACGCGAAGGGGATACCGTGAGGGCCGTGGGAACCATTATACACAAAGGACGTTCGTCGCATGTGTGGAATGTAGACGTTTTTACGTCGACCGACAAACTCGTCTCCTCCGTCCGCGTCGTTAACAGCGTATTGAAAAAAAGATGACGCACAACTGGACCGAAAATCTGGATGCCCTTATCGAACAAAACCGGTGCTTTGCCCTCTACCGCATTCCGCAAAACAATTACGCACACCTCCTTCTGTCCGGCAACGAACCGCCCCAACAACTCTGCCGCATCGACGCGCTGAACCATCAAAGCGGCTTTGTGATGGCTCCCTTTCAGGTATCCAAATCCTGCCCTGTCGTTTTGTTCCATCCCCGTAGCAGCGAACAAATCCCCCTTCCCCCCGGCGATACATCGCCCCATACGGACGAGTATCCCTTTCGGCCTGCCGCCATAGAGGCCGCCTACGCAAAACGCTTCCGCACGTTTATGGACGCCCTCCGGGAAGAGCGTTTCCGCAAATTAGTCCTTTCGCGCAAAGCGACCATTCGCCGGAGCAAAAACTTTTCTCCCGCCCAAACCTTCCTCCGCGCCTGCCGTTATTCCGCCCGCTCCTATGCCTATCTCTTCCACAGCCCCCCCACCGGAACCTGGCTCGGCTGCACGCCGGAACTGCTCTTAGCCGGAGAAAAAAATCAGTTTCGCACCGTTGCCCTTGCCGGCACGCAGACGCTGAAACCCGGCCCGGCGCCCGTCGATTGGGACGATAAGAACCTTGCCGAGCAAATGCTGGTAGCCCGTTACGTACACGCCCAACTTGCCACCTTAGGCATCCGCCCCGACGAAGATGGCCCCTACACCATCGAGGCCGGAAGGCTGGCGCATCTGCAAACCGACTTCCGATTTTCCTTTCCCGAGGCCGGAAAGCTGGGCGATTTGCTCCGCCTCCTGCACCCCACGCCCGCCGTTTCGGGACTGCCCAAAGAAGAGGCCTGCCGCTTTATCCCCGAACACGAAGGATACAACCGCCGGTACTACTCCGGCTTTGCGGGATGGATAGACGCCGCCGGACGAACCGATTTGTACGTAAACCTGCGCTGCATGTACATCCAACGGCGCTGCATCACCCTCTATGCCGGCGGAGGATTACTGCCCTCCTCCCTCCCGGAAAAAGAATGGCAGGAAACGGAAAACAAACTGCAAACCATGTTATCAATCCTTTCATAAAAATAGCCATGTATTCGTCCAAAAAAAACATCCTCCAGCTCGTGAGCCTCCTCAAAGCGCACCGGGTGAAACACCTGGTACTCTCGCCCGGTTCGCGCAATGCGCCCGTGATACAGTCGCTGGCCAACGACGATTTCTTTTGCTGCCACACCGTGGTAGACGAACGAAGCGCAGGATTTTACGCCATCGGCATCGCCCAATATACCGGCCGCCCTACGGCGCTCTGTTGCACCTCCGGAACAGCCGTCCTCAACTACGGACCCGCTCTGGCCGAGGCCTTCTATCAGCAAATCCCCTTAATCTTTATTACCGCCGACCGCCCGGCCGCTCAAATCGACCAACTGCTGGGACAAACCCTCCCGCAGCCCGGCATCTTCGGCCCCTTGGCCAAAAAGTCCGTTCATCTGCCCGAAATAACTTCCGGACAAGACTTCTGGTTCTGCAACCGCCTCATCAACGAAGCGCTCCTCGAAGCAACCCACCGCCAGCCCGGGCCGGTACACATCAACCTGCCCTTGTCCGAACCCCTTTTCGAGTACGAGGATATAGACCCGCCTCCTCCGGCGCGTATCATTAGCCGCTACGAACCGGAGCCTACCTCGTTTCACCCCTACGGGGAGAGGTTCCGGAATTTTCGGCGCCCCCTCCTCCTGGTGGGGCAGCAAACGGACGGCGAGCTTCTTCAACCCCTCTGCGAGCTGCAAAACCGGCATCACTGCGTCGTTCTGGCCGAGCATCCGGCCAATCTGCCGGCCTCGTATTTTATCCGCAACTTCGACGCCCTGCTCTTCTCCCTTTCCGAAAACGAACAGCCCCTGTATGCGCCCGACCTTCTCCTCACCGTTGGCGGACACCTCGTCTCCAAGCGCATCCACCGCTTCTTCCGGGATAATCCGACCAAGGAGCACTGGCACATCTCGGCCGATGGGAAAATAGTTGACACCTACCGGCGCCTCACCGACGTAATAGAAACAAAAGCCGCTCCCTTCCTGGCCTACTTAGCCGGGCAAAAAGAAAGAGAACCATCGCCTGCGGCTGATGAAAACACCTTTTTCCGCCAATGGCACTTCCGCTCCCGGCAGATTCCCGAGCCTACCGGCGCCTATTCGGACCTGATGGCGGCCGGCGCTCTGATGAAGGCTTTGCCCGAAAACGCCTGCCTGCAATTGGCCAACAGCTCCTCCGTTCGCTTAGCGCAACTCTTCCGCCCCGCCGCCGAGCGCCTCCGCATATTTTCCAACCGCGGCACCAACGGCATAGACGGCTGCCTTTCCACCGCCGTGGGGCAAGCCGGCGTAAACCCAGACCTCACCTTCCTGCTCATCGGCGACCTGGCCTTCTTCTACGACATGAATATCCTGTGGAACCGCCCCCTCGTCCCCGGCTTGCGTATCCTGCTGAACAACAACCAAGGAGGCGAAATATTCTACACCCTGCCCGGCTTTGTGGCATCGCCCCAAACCGAAAAGCACATCGCTATGCGTCATACCGAAACCGCTTGCGACTGGGCTACGAGCCGGGGATTGATTTACCTTTCGGCACACAACCGGCAGTCGTTGGAAGATGCGATGCCCGCCTTCGTAGACCGCCGGACAGAACAACCGATGCTGCTGGAAGTCTTCACCTCGCCGGAAGAAAATGCAAAAACTCTTCTACGCTATAACCTATCCCTCAAAGGAAGATAAAACGGATGGACGATAAAAAATCGTAAACAATCCACAAAAAATAAATTATTTTTTACCTTTGTATCGTTTCCTGGGAGAGAAATAAACTCCCCCGGCCAGAGAAATAAATTTTTCCAGCCAGAAAAATAATTTTTTCCAGCCAGAGAAATTTACCGCTGATTACTAACAAATTATATTTTCAGCCTAACATGTAAAAAAATATGAAATTTAAGATTCACGCAAAGCCCAACCTCGCCCATCCGCAGCGGTCAAAAATTCAGCACGCCGTACCGGTCAATCCCGGTAAAATGACGCTGAAAGATTTTGCCTCGCAGATAGCCCAACGCTCCTCCCTCACCCGTGGAGACGTAGAAAGCACGCTCACCAATTTTGTAGAAGAACTGCCCGCCTTCCTCCGCCTCGGCATGAGCGTACAACTGGGCGACCTCGGCACGATACGCCTCAGCATCCACAGCGAAGGCGTAGACGAAAGCCAGCCCTTCACCGCCGCCCACATCAAAGGCGTGCGCGTGATATTCACCCCCAGCGCAGAATTTAAAGCCTCGCTCCAACACATTTCCTTCGAAGAAGAACTATAATTCAAACAATCATGGAAAAATTTCAAAAAAAGACCTTCCGGATACGCTCCTGGCAGCCAACCGACGTACCTTCGCTGGTAGAACATGCCAATAACGCCAATATAGCGAACAACTTGCGCGACTCCTTCCCCTATCCCTATACCGAAGAAGACGCCACAATATACATCAACTACGCCATCGGCAAGTCGCCCATGCAGGACTTTGCCATCGAAACAGACGGAAAAGCCATGGGCGGCATCAGCCTCGTACCCTTGTCGGATGTAGAAAGATTCAGCGCCGAGATAGGCTATTGGTTGGGCGAATCGTATTGGAATAAAGGCATTGCCACCGAGGTGGTGCGCACGTTTATCAACTACCTGTTCCACAATACCAGCATCGTGCGATTGTTTGCCTGCGTCTTCACCCACAATCTGCCCTCCGTTCGGGTGTTGGAAAAAAACGGCTTCCGAAAAGTAGGCATCCTCCACAAAGCCGCCTACAAAAACAATCGCTTTGTAGACATGTACTACTACGAACGATGCACGTAACCGGGATAAGTTCCCCCGGCCTAAAAAAAAAAGAAATTATCTTGGCAAATTATAAAACAATGTGTATATTTGTCGTCGAAACAAACAAACAAAAATCTTAGTTCATGATGGAAATTTGTTATATAGGCTTATGTTGGTGGCGCTTTCCGATACATCTGGAGTCGTAGAGGAACGCAGACCAACCATGTTTATGGGTACTATAAGGAAAACTCTGAGAGGTCTGCCGCACTTGCGGCAGACCTTTCTTGTTTGAGACCGTACCCTTTTGCACAAAAGATTATATGAAACAAATAAATAAAAACAAAAGCAAATGTATCACGTAGACAAACACGGATATTACGGCCACTTTGGCGGAGCGTATGTGCCCGAAATACTTCATCGCTGCGTAACGGAGCTACAGGAAATTTACCTCGAAACGCTGGAAAGCGCCTCCTTCGGGCAAGAATACGAAGCGTTGCTGCACGATTACGTAGGACGCCCCTCGCCCCTCTATCCCGCCCGGCGGCTGAGCCGGAAGTACGATTGCCGTATCTATCTGAAAAGAGAAGACCTCAATCACACCGGCGCACATAAAATAAACAATACCATCGGCCAGATACTCTTAGCCCGGAGGATGAAGAAAACGCGCATCATAGCCGAAACCGGCGCCGGGCAGCACGGCTTGGCCGCCGCCACGGTATGCGCCCTGATGGGCATGGAATGTATCGTGTACATGGGAAAGACCGACGTAGAACGCCAACACATCAACGTACAGAAGATGAAGATGCTGGGCGCCAAGGTTATCCCCGTAACGTCGGGCAATATGACGCTCAAAGATGCCGCCAACGAAGCCATCCGCGACTGGTGCTGCCATCCTTCGGACACCTATTATATTATCGGCTCCACCGTAGGCCCGCATCCGTACCCGGACATGGTAGCCCGTTTGCAATCGGTGATAAGTAAAGAAATACGGCAGCAATTGCAAGAAAAAGAAGGACTCAACTACCCCGACTACCTCATCGCCTGCGTGGGAGGAGGCAGCAACGCCGCCGGAACCATCTACCATTACGTAGACGACCAACGGGTAAAAATTGTTCTGTCCGAAGCCGGCGGCGAAGGCCTCCGGTCCGGCCGAAGCGCCGCCACCATCCGCCTGGGAAGACAAGGCATTATCCACGGCGCCCGCACCTTAGTGATGCAAACCGACGACGGACAGATAGAAGAACCCTACTCCATCTCCGCCGGATTAGACTATCCCGGTATCGGCCCGATGCACGCGCACTTGTGGGAAACGAAACGGGCAACCGTTCTTTCCGTCAATGACGATGAAGCCTTGGCCGCAGCCTTCGAGCTTACCCGTCTGGAGGGCATCATCCCCGCACTGGAAAGCGCACATGCGCTGGGCGCGCTGAATAAATTATCGTTTCGGCCGGAAGATATTGTAGTGCTCACCCTTTCCGGGCGCGGCGACAAAGACATGGATACATACATACTAAATAAAGAAATGACAGAATGAAGAAACAATACGTATTCGGAACAAAAACCAAAAAGATGCCGGGCGATTTACACACGCCCGTGAGTATCTATCTGAAAGTACGCGACATTTATCCCGAATCGGCATTGCTGGAAAGCGCCGATTACCACGGAAACGAAAATAGCCTCTCGTACATCGCCCTCTGCCCCCTGGCGCGTATCGGAATCAACGGAGGCGAGAGTACAGCCCTCTTCCCCGACGGCTCGGAAGAACGCAGGCCGCTGTCGGAATCAGACTTTCCTTCGGCCGTCAATGCCTTTCTTTCGCGATTCGTCGTAGAAGGAGCCGGACGGGAAGTATGCGGACTGTTCGGCTACACGGCGTTCGACTGTGTTAGATACCTGGAAAACATTCCCGTAGCCGAAGTGCATCACGAAGAAAACGACGCGCCGGATATGCTCTACATACTCTACCGCTACATCTTAGTCTTCAACCACTTCAAAAACGAACTCACCCTTACGGAACTGCTTGCCGAAGGAGAAACAAGCAACCTGCAGGAAATGGAAACGTTGATAGACAACCGCAACTATGCGTCGTACAACTTCCGGACGCAAGGCCGCGAAACCTCCACCGTAACAGATCAGGAATACATGGCCATGGTTCGCCGGGGAATAAAACATTGTCTGCGGGGCGACGTCTTCCAGATTGTACTGAGCCGGCGATTCGAGCAAGCCTTCCGGGGCGACGACTTCAAGGTCTACCGCGCCCTGAGGAGCATCAACCCGTCGGCCTATCTGTTTTATTTTGACTTCGGAGGATTCCGCATCTTCGGCTCTTCGCCCGAAACGCATTGCAAGATAGTCGATGCGCATGCAAGCATCGACCCGATAGCCGGCACCGCTTTCCGTTCCGAATACCCCGACTTAGACAAACAGCGCACCGAAGCTCTCTTAGCCGACCCAAAAGAAAACGCCGAACATGTGATGCTGGTAGACCTGGCAAGGAACGACCTCAGCCGAAACGCCCACCATGTAAAGGTAGACTTCTACAAAGAGGTGCAATATTACAGTCACGTAATCCATTTGGTCTCCCGCGTAAGCGGCGATATCAACGAAGGCAGCAATCCGGTTAAGACCTACATCGACACCTTCCCCGCCGGCACGCTCAGCGGAGCGCCCAAGATACGCGCCATGCAACTGATTACCGAGATAGAAAAACACAACCGCGGCGCATACGGAGGATGTATCGGCTTTATCGGATTTGACGGCAGTCTGAACCAGGCCATCACCATACGCAGTTTTGTAAGCCGGGGGAACGTTCTTTATTATCAGGCCGGCGCCGGCATCGTAGCCCAGAGCAACGACGAGCGGGAATTGCAGGAAGTAAATTTTAAGCTTGGAGCGCTGAAAAAGGCCATCGACATGGCAGAGAAAATTATAAACTAAATGCGAAACGCAATCAAATCCGAAGAATAAATGAAACCTATATTACTTTTTGATAATTACGATTCCTTTACCTACAATCTGCTACATATACTAAAGGAATTGGGCGAGAACGTAGAAGTACATCGCAACGACCGCATATCCTTAGACGAAGTAGAACGCTTCGACAGGATTGTACTCTCTCCCGGCCCCGGCATCCCCGGCGAGGCCGGCATCCTGCTTCCCCTTATCCGCCGGTATGCTTCCGCCAAGAGCATCCTGGGCGTTTGTCTGGGAGAACAGGCCATCGGCGAAGCCTTCGGAGCCAAACTCCTCAACCTGGCCAACGTGCATCACGGCGTATGTTCCGACATCCGCGTGGTGGGCAAAGACCCATTGTTCGACGGACTAACGCCGGCTTTCCGTGCCGGGCGTTATCATTCCTGGGTAGTGTCGAGAGAAGATTTCCCCGATTCCTTAGAAATTACCGCCGAGGACTGCAAAGACGGGCATATCATGGCGCTGAGACATAAAACATATAATGTACGAGGCATCCAGTTCCATCCGGAATCCATCCTTACGCCCGAAGGGAAACACATGATTATAAACTGGCTTAGACTATAAAGAATGAAACAGATACTGTACAGATTATTCGAACATCAATATCTCGGACGCGAAGAAGCGCGACAAATATTGCAAAACATTGCCGAAGGGAAATATAACGACGCGCAAGTGGCAAGTCTTATCACCGTATTCCTGATGCGCAGCATATCGGTAGAAGAACTTACCGGCTTCCGCGAAGCCTTGCTCGACATGCGGACGCCGGTAGATTTGTCGGACTACAAACCCATAGACATCGTAGGAACGGGCGGCGATGGGAAGAACACGTTCAACATCAGCACCGCCGCCTGTTTTACCGTAGCCGGCGCCGGCTATCATGTGGCGAAGCACGGAAACTACGGCGCCACCTCCGTGAGCGGCGCCAGCAATGTGATGGAACAGCACGGCGTAAAGTTTACTTCCGATGCCGGCAAACTGCGTAAATCCATAGAAACTTGCGGGATTGTTTACTTGCACGCTCCCTTGTTCAACCCGGCCCTGAAAGCCGTTGCCCCGGTGAGGAAGAACTTAGCCGTTCGCAGTTTCTTTAATATGCTGGGGCCGCTGGTCAATCCCATCATCCCGGCTTACCAATTGCTGGGCGTATACAATCTGCCGTTGCTCCGCCTTTACAGCTATACGTATCAGGAGAGCGCAACCCGCTTTGCCGTGGTGCATAGCCTTGACGGATACGACGAAATTTCGCTCACGGCCGACTTCAAAGTCTCCATGCCCGAAAAAGAAAAGCTCTATACGCCGGAAATGCTGGGCTTCCCGCGCTGCCGGGAAGCCGACTTGGACGGAGGCGCCACGCCCCAACATGCCGCCGGAATATTTCACAACGTACTGCACAACACCGCCACCCAGGCGCAAAAGAACTGCGTAGTAGTGAATGCCGCCTTTGCCATTCAGGTAATTTGCCCGGAAAAGAAGATAGAAACCTGCCTGGCCGAAGCGCTCGAATCGCTGGAAAGCGGCAAAGCCTTGCAAACCTTTGAACGATTTCTGCAAATCAATCAATAAAACCTTATGATAGATTCGATTCTTGCCAATAAACGCAGGGAAGTAGAGCGGCAAAAGCAAGCCGTTGGCCTCGCTACCTTGTTATCTATGGCGGGCGAACGTATGGAACGCCCCACCCATTCGATGCGTAAGGCGTTGGCCTGCTCGTCCACCGGTATTATTGCCGAATTTAAGCGCAAGTCGCCCTCCAAGGGCTGGCTGTTTCCCGAAGCCTCGGTAGAAAACATTGTTCCTCTATACCAACAGGGAGGAGCCGCCGCCTGCTCTATTCTTACGGACGGGGACTTCTTTGGCGGCTCGCTCCGCGATTTGCAGACAGCTCGCCGGAAGGCCGATATCCCTCTCTTGCGCAAAGACTTCATCATCGACGACTACCAGCTATTCCAGGCGCGGGCGATGGGCGCCGATGCCGTTTTGCTTATTGCCGCCGCCCTGACCAAGGAGACTTGCGCTTCCTTGACCCGGACGGCGCACAGCCTCCGGTTGGAAGTATTGCTGGAGATACACAACGAAGAAGAACTGGCTTGGCTCAATCCGGACATAGATATGCTTGGCGTAAACAACCGCAACCTCGGTACGTTTCATACCGATACGGAAACTTCTTTCCGGTTGGCGGAATACATCCGGAAAACGCTGCCGGACGAAACAACTTCTCCGCTATTGGTTTCCGAAAGCGGCATCAGCCATCCCGACACCGTTCGCCGCCTCCGGCAAGTGGGCTTCCGGGGCTTCCTTATCGGCGAAACCTTTATGAAGTCGCGGCAACCCGGCGAAACGCTCGCCAAATTTATCGAAGAACTGCGGCCATGATTATCAAAGTATGCGGTATGCGCCATATCGACAACATCCGTCGGGTGGCCGCTCTGAAGGTAGATTGGCTCGGATTTATTTTCCATCCCGAATCCCAACGGTACGTAAACGCAGAAGCGGGCGAGGCCTTGAGGGAAGAAATCCAAGACGCGCCCTTCGGGAAAGTAGGAGTTTTTGTCCATGCTTCCGCCGAAGAGATGATAGATACGGCCATCCGCTACGGATTGGATTATCTTCAGTTGCACGGCAACGAATCGCCCGAAGTATGCCGCACGTTGCAGCAGCAAGGCTTTTCGCTCATCAAAGCCTTCTCCGTAGCCGGTGCGGAAGACCTGGAGCGAACGGCCTCCTACCGGGGACTGGCGGATTATTTCCTTTTCGACACAAAATGCGAGAACCATGGAGGCTCAGGACGTTCGTTCGATTGGTCTCTACTAAGCGCCTACCAGGGAGAGACGCCTTTCCTGCTGAGCGGAGGCATCCGCCCGGATAGTCTGGATGCCATCCGCCGATTCCGTCATCCTCGCTTAGCCGGTTTCGACCTGAACAGCGGTTTTGAAATCCTTCCGGGGAAGAAAGACGTAGAAAAGCTGGCGCCCTTTGTCCGTACTTTGCAAACGGAACATCTTTCCCTTTAATCGTAATTAATCATCATATAAACATACACATGAATCGTATTGCACAACTGTTCGACACTAAGAAAGATGGAATACTTTCCATTTATTTTACGGCCGGCTATCCTCGCCTGAACGATACGGCCGTTATTCTGAAAGCATTGGAAGCAAAAGGTATAGATATGGTAGAGATAGGCATCCCTTTTTCGGATCCTATGGCGGATGGAGTGGTTATCCAGCAAGCCTCTTCCCTTGCTCTTCGCAACGGGATGACGCTCCGCCTGCTGTTTGAGCAACTGAACCACATCCGTCACTACGTACATATCCCCATTATCCTGATGGGCTATCTGAATCCCATCATGCAGTTTGGGTTTGAAAACCTTTGCCTACAATGCCGCGAAAAGGGTATCGATGGCCTTATCATCCCCGACCTCCCTTTTGCCGACTATATAAGAGATTACAAACCGGTGGCCGAACAATATGATGTAAAAGTGATTATGCTGATTACGCCGGAGACTTCGGAAGAACGCATTCGTCTGATAGATGCCCATACGAGCGGTTTTATTTACATGGTGTCGAGCGCCTCCATTACCGGAGCGCAAAAGAGTTTCGACGAAGCGAAGCAAGCCTATTTCCGCAGGATAAACGATATGCGCTTGCGCAACCCTCGGCTGGTAGGGTTCGGCATCAGCAACAAAGCCACGTATGATGCGGCGGCAGCTTATTCGTCGGGCGCCATTATCGGCAGCCGCTTCGTTCAATTACTCGCAAGCGAACCAAGCATTGAACAGGCCATAGACCGGTTGTTGGGGGATTTGTGAAAACCATTCATTCACTGTCGTCCCTTGTCCATCACCCATTGCAGGGGGATGTTTTTCTCTTTTGCCAAGCGGCAGGCGTCGTCGTATTCGATGCTATACCGGCAGGTGTCTTTGTAGCGGATCTCCTTGGCTTTAACATCGCCGAAAGGAGTGCTTAAGGTTGTGACTTTCCGCGGAAGACAGGTTCTTTGCGTAGTATATTTCCGCAGACCGATGGTGGATGTTTCGCTGAAAAGGATGTGTTCCATCGCCTCTGTTTGGGATTCGTCGCAGATGATGCTCAACATCGTTGCCGGGCGACACTTTTTCATATATATGGGCGTAAAGAATACATCTTTGGCTCCGGCCTCGAATAGTTTTTCCATTACGTAGGAGAGGACTTCCGGGGTAGAGTCGTCGATATTTGTTTCTATCACCGTGGCGGTTTCCTGTGTTGTATCTGCCGCCTGCACGTGGGATTCGCCATACATTACGCGCAGAAGGTTGGGGATGGGAAGGTTTTTCGTTCCTGCTCCGTAGCCGGTTTTCAGCAGTTTCATCTCCGGCATTGGCCCGAAGCTTTCAGCCAGTTCGGCAAGGATAGCCGCTCCGGTGGGCGTTGTCAGTTCGCCTTCCACGTCCAATTGTTTAACGTTCGTCCCCCGTGCGGCAAGCACCTCCGCCACAGCCGGAACGGGAACGGGAATCGTTCCGTGTTGGCAATGAACAAAGCCGTATCCGTCGTGCAACACAGAGGCGTAGATTTTATCGGGAGAAAGAAGATCTATGCAGATGGCTGTTCCCACAATATCAATAATGGAATCCACGGCCCCTACTTCGTGGAAATGAACTTCCGAAGGCGTGGAGCCATGTATTTTGGCTTCCGCTACGGCCAATCGGTAGAAGATACGTATAGCCAAGTCTTTGGCCGATTCGGAAATACCGCTTTCGCCGATGATACGCTCGATATCCGCCATGGTACGGTGCGAGTGCGTATGGTGGCGACGATGAAACCATTTGTGCGTATGCGTATGCGTTTCGTCGTGAAGGATTACGTCTATATGTTTGGCGCCGACGCTATGCTTTTCTACTTCCGACAGGCGTATTTCCCAGCCGTCCAGATAGAGTTTGTTTAATTCACCGGTTAGTTTGTTGAGGTCT
>JAISZY010000068.1 GCA_031284375.1 Tannerellaceae bacterium
ATGGAACAAAAATACGCATTTTTCTGTTTGCGCCTCCCTGCGCCTCCCATATTCGAAAGATAAATCGTTGATAATCAATTGTGCCATTGAATGGCGAAGCAAAAGTGATGAAGTCAGGAGGAAAATTATTTTTTTTACGCTACATTTGTGTCACATTTAAACGAACGTTTTTTTGTGACACTTTTTTATATCCTCCTTATTTTCAGACAGATTACGAACGATATCCGGCTTCCGCTCCTCCAATGTTTTTTGAAAGAGTGAAACCCAATTGTAGCTCGCCGGTAAAACCCTGTTTTTAAGGCGACATGGGGAAAATTAACTTTGCAATATCAGAGAAAATTGACAGGCAAGAGTTGCCAATCGGGGCAGACACAGAGAGAAGGGTACGGTATACCGATGAGCTTTATTTCCCTCCAAGAAAGCTATCCATCATGCGTTTGGCAGCGACGAAGGAACTGATTTCGTTGTTCAGTACTTGCTGTTCGGTTTCTTTCAGCATGGAAACAACGGCGGGGTGATTGTAGAAGGCGTTTCGCAAGGCTTCGTTAATACTTTCGTACATCCAATACTTGGATTGTTCATTTCGTTTATAGTCGAAATATCCGTTTTGTTTGGTATAGGCGGTATATTCGTCTATCATCTCCCAAATCTCACGGATACCCAGTTTGTAATAGCCCGAATAGGTTAATACCTTCGGAGTCCATCCGGAATCGGCAGGCGGGAAGAGGTGGAGCGCATTGCGAAACTGAGAGGCGGCAAGGCGGGCTTTCTCTTGGTTATCGCCATCGGCTTTATTAATAATGATACCGTCGGCCATCTCCATAATACCTCGTTTGATGCCTTGCAATTCATCGCCCGTTCCGGCCAACTGGATAAGCAGGAAAAAGTCTACCATAGAATGAACGGCGGTTTCGCTTTGTCCTACTCCCACTGTTTCGACGAAGACCGTATCGAATCCGGCAGCTTCGCAAAGGACAATCGTTTCTCTGGTCTTGCGGGCAACGCCACCCAGCGAACCGGCCGCCGGAGAAGGACGTATGAATGCATTCTTTTCGCGCGAAAGCTCTTCCATACGGGTTTTATCTCCCAGGATACTACCTTTGGAACGCTCGCTGCTGGGGTCGATAGCCAGTACGGCCAGCTTACGCCCTTTGCCGAGCAGATACATCCCGAAGGCGTCGATCGAAGTACTTTTCCCGGCTCCGGGTACACCCGTAATACCTATGCGAACGGAGTTTCCGGCATGAGGGAGGCATTTTTCAATAATTTCCTGTGCCAATTGCAGGTGTTCGTGTTTGGAACTTTCCACCAAGGTTACTGCCTGACTGAGGATGGTAATGTTCCCCTGCAATATTCCTTCCACAAATTCCGAGGGGGTATATTCTTTACGTTGAAGTCTTTTTTTCAGATAAGGGCTTACGGTAGGGACGTTGGAGATGCCTTTGTTTACCTTCAACCCTTTGTATTGTTCGTCGTTTTCGGGATGTTCCATTCTATTATTTTTCGGCAGTTACTTTTATCAGGCGAACCGGCCCGTTCGGGTCGTTGCATACGATATGAATAAATGCTTCCAGTTTGGTTTTAATTTCTTTCGGACGGATGCTCACCTTGTAGGTAGACGAGGCGCCCGGTTTCAATTCTTTTTTTCCGCCGGATATGTCTACCAATTCATTATCACATGTAACGCTGTACAGCAGAAGGGGCGATTGACCGGCATTGGTGATGGTTAAACTTTCCGATTCCTTGCCGCCTATGCCGATAAAAGGAATGACGCTCCCGTTTTTTTCCGGCAATTTACCGAAGTCTAAAGACGTGAGCGAGAGTTGAGCTACCGGCGCTTTTGCTTTCTCGGAAGCAGATAAACGGCTGAAGTTATCTATTATATTGGCAGCAATGTGGAGGGCGCCTTCCTGGTCTTTCTTTTCGGAATTTTCAATCCATAAGGGCAAGAGTGTACTTATACGCCCCATCTTTTTGATTTTATCGGTATGAAACAAGATGGATATTTCTCCGGCTTCTTCCGGTTTCAGCGTATCGGGAGTAATCGTTATTGTAAGATAATCTACTTTTGAGGGATTTATTTTCAGCGGCGTTTTTCCTTCGTTCTTTATCCGGATGGTTTCTTCCAATGATTCGCCCGGATATATCCGGTTGTATTGTATGATTTTTGTTTGGAGTTTCAGATCGCCGATGCTGTAAGGGTATGTAATAACGGGTTGTTCTATTGTTCGGCTTTTTACGGTTCCTTTAATATATAAGGTAAGTCGTTCGTTCTTGGCGTTGCTGTATATGGCTACACTTTTATAGAAAGGGCCGGGACGTCCTTTGGGATTATAGCTGATTTTCACTTCTCCCGCACTTCCCGGCGAGATGGGGGCTTTCGACCATTCCGGCTGTGTACATCCGCACGAGGCGGTGATGCGATGGATAACCAAGGGGCCGGTTCCGGTATTTTTGATGGTAAAACTATGTGTTGCCAAACCTTCGGCTTCGGCAATCATACCGAAGTCGTAGGTTTGCATCTCCGAACTAATTATTGCGCTTTTCTGTGCATACGTGAAGCTGTCAATAAGCAGAAGAAGAAGGAGGACCGTTGTGAATTGCTTTATACGCAGCATTCCATGATTTTAAAAAAACTCCGTACTAATACTAATTTACTTCTCCTCGAATGGTAATCACTTGACTTCCCTTTTTCCCGTTGCTGTATATGGATACGGTCTTGGCAAATGGGCCGGGACGGCCTTGCGGGTCGTAAGTAACAAGGATTTCGCCGGTTTTGCCTGGGGCGATAGGTTCTTTTGTCCAGTCGGGAGTCGTACATCCGCAGGAGGCAATCACGCGCGTAATAACCAAAGGTTGCGTACCGTCGTTCTTTACAACGAACGTATGAGAAACCTTTCCGCCGTTTTCTTTTATGGTACCGAAGTCGTAATTTTCTTCACTTACCGACAAGGATGCGGCAGCATCATCCTGAGCCAAGGCTACGTTTGTTGCTAACAAAATAGCCGTAAAAACGAAAATAATCTGTTTCATTTGATTTTTACTTTAAAAATTAAATAATTACTGTTTTATGCCACAAAGCTAATAATTATATGTATATGTATCGCTACCGTCCGAAAAAAATTGCATCCTACGGTTCATTGTTTCTCTTTCCGGATTCAAACACCTTGGTTTTTGTTTTGGATTACAAAACATGGAAATGCAGCCATATCATTGCGGAAGTACAAATAGGATATTCCCTTCCGTGTGCGATACAAATTCGGGAGCATACATACATTGCAGGGTGCTTATGCCGCCGGTATAGCGTCCGCTTCGCGAAACATAGGTTGCGTATTCCAGCACATGGGTTCCTGCCGGGAGATGATCGAAAAAGAAATGTTCCGATGCGTCTTTGGGTGAATGGTAGCAGAGAAGCCCGTCGGTAAACATTATGCCGGAGCGCTGAACGGCCGGCTCCAGACAACCGGAGCGCAGGTCTTTCAGACAGACATAATCCATGTCGCGGTCGGTACGGAGCGTGAGCCTTACAATGACCTTGTCGCCTACTTTGAGCGGTCTGTCTGCATCGACGGGGGTAATTTGCCGTTGTTTGCCGTTGTTGGTTTCTACAAAGAGCTTTTTCTCTATACCGAGCGCCCCTCCCTGTTTGTTTACTTTTCCGATAGATTCGAAATATTGATAGAAAACAGCGCCCCAGGCCGGAGACTTTCCTTCCTTGTGTAAGGTAACGGTTTGCAGGGCCGGCGTGAGGTCTTCCCCGTTCACGCTTTCCTTAATGTATCCTACCACTGTATTTTGAGCGGAAGTATGGAAGGTTTTATCTCCCCATTGGATTGTGGTTTCGTTCGTTTTCGCCGTCAGGTCGCTTCCGTTGTTCAGCAGACAATAGATGGCGTTTGCCGTAGAAGGCGTAGACTCCCAGTTTTGCGTTTGTTTCCGGTTGAGCAGCCATTGCCTCAGGCGATCTGTTTCGGTGGAGGGGGCGTCTAAGGTTTGAAATACGGTTGTAAGCAAACAATGTACGTCTATGGGGGAGAGGAAAAAGTTTTGCTCTCTTCGGTTGTTCGGCCAATACATCCCCTTTTCCGGAGAGGTTACGGCTGTTTTTCTCAACTGCTTCAGGATGTCTCCGGCTATCTTTTTATTTCCGTTGCGGTGCATCAGGAGAGCCGTTTCTCCTTTTTCGTATAATGCGAATTTCTGCCAATATTTCTCTCCTTGTTCCGTATAGTAACGGATGGCATCCTGGGCTTCGGCGGCTTCGGGTATATCCCGGTAAGCGCTGCGTACATACAGGTATCGCACTTGCTGGGGAGTGGGCTGATAGCTGTGGAGAGAGACGCCGGATTTCCGCAGCCGGTTGTAATCCTCCCCAATGAGCTTGTCTAAGTACCGGATGGCCTTGATTTGCATTTCTTTTTCCTGCCGATTGTATTGTACCACATTCAGATGGACAAGTTGCGCCATGCCTTCCAACAGATACAAGGTGATGTCGCGGCTGGGATGGAATCCTTTGAACCATCCCCATCCGCCGTCTTCGTGTTGCAGTTGGAGCAGGTCTTTCAATTCTTCATTCGGTTCCGGAGCGGACAGAAGTGCGGAATCCGTCTTGAGGCGAGGATTGGAGCGGGCGATACTTGCAGTCAGCGCCCTACTGTAATAGCTGGCGAAGAGGGATACGGCGTCGTCGTTGTCCGGCTCCGAAATCGTAGGCAAGGCCTGAATGGCATACCATACCGGATTGTTGCTGAACTCCAGCGTCATCCGATAAGGCTGTAAAGTCGAGGAGACCGGTGGGACGGATACCTTGACTTGCTTTTCTTCTTCGTCGGCCAAGTAGAAGGGGGTGGTTTCCGTGAGGAGTATCCTGTCCGCCAAGACGGGGAGGATATGTTGTTCGCCGTCGCTGACGGTTTCCAAATCGGCGATGATGCGGATGCCAACTTGTTCGATGGGATCATACAACGATACCGGCCAACTCACCGTTGTTGTGCCGCCGGCAGATAATTCGAATGGCTGGCGGTAGACAGGAAGCAGCAACTCGCCGCTCGACGGATTGAATACCTCCAAACGAGCCTGACCAACGGTTGCTTCGGCCAACAGGTTAATGATTTGCGCCGAGACCTGCACCTCGTCCCCCTGACGAATATAGCGAGGCAGGTTAGGGAGCGTCATCAGGGGTTTCTGTGTCGTTATGGTGTGGGAGGATAATCCGTACTTCATATCCGGCGTATGCGCCAGTATCTGAAGTTTCCAGGTGGTGTTGCTCTCCGGCAGGGTGAAGTTGAGAGCTACGTTTCCTTCCGGGTCTGTCTGTAAGGCGGGATAGAAAAAGGCCGTTTCCCTAAAATCCGTGCGCAAGGCCGGAGGCGGAGGCGGCGTTTCTTGAGCGTATCCGGAGGCGGCGTCTGCTTCTATTTGTTTCGATTCGGCAGACATCTCCATGGCGATGTTGCCTCGGCCGGAATAATAAAGAGGACTGTGTGGCGAAGGAATGTTGAGCGCTCCTTGCCAATCGAGACGGTCGAAGGAGAAGGAGGGCGTTTCCATCCTCTCGGCCGAAACGATATCCGAATCGTATCCCCTGCCCAAGCCTCTGCCGGCTGCAAACCGGTTGTAGTAGGGGATGGGGGGGGATGGCAGAGAGAAACGCCAGATAAAGGGACGGATGGGGTCTAACGAGGCGTCGTACATCCCGGCCAATACTTCGGACGAAACAGCGTGGAACTGAGCGTCGGTGATGCGGAACGTTAAGCTTTCTCTACTGCCGGGTAGGAGTTTATCGCGAAACGTTTCCGTCCGGATGTGCAAGGCCTTGTCCGGACGTTTGCGCACAAGGGTGGCTTGTTGCGTATACAATTGACCGTTCTTGATAAAGGTGAAAAAGACAACAAGGGCATCTTGGCTACTGTCCGGAAACGGAATCCGGAACGTAACGATCTCGTTGCTCAACTTCATCTGCCGGCGAACAAGGTTTTGGCCGTTGCCGAAGACTTCGTACAGCAGATAAACGTTCTTGAAAGAGCTGCCGAAACGGACAAGGGCTTCCCCGCCCGGCAAACATTCGTAGAAGTAGACGGGCAACCAGGTGGGCGAAAATACCGGCGGACGTTTGTCGGCCGAACTATAGAGTACAACGTCTTGCTGTTCGTTCACCTCCCGGCCTTGGCTGTCGGATGCCGAGAGACGGAGGCGCATTCGTCCGGAAGGTAATCCGGACAGGCTTATCCCGTTTCTTGTTCCATCGGTAGAGAAAGTACCCTCCAGCGCCTTTCTGCCTTCGGTATATGTTCCTTCCGTTTGCGTATCTTCCAGGATAAAGACGGCATACGTTCCGCGGGTTGCTACGGCTTCTCCGTTCAGGGTGTGCGCCGTGATGCGGAGGGTGGTCGTGTCTTTGTTTGCCATATCGGGCAGGTTGGTGGAGAGAATAAGGTTTCGGTCGCCCACGGAGAAGACGGTGCGGGCTTCTTGCGTTTCTCCTTTACCGTCGGTTATCTGCACGACGATTTCGTACGATTGCCGGGAGAACAGAGGATGTGCGCCCTCTCTTTGGGGGCGGAAGGCGAAGACAAAGTTCCCGTCTATGTGGAGGGATGTTTCTCCCGAGGCCACTTGTTTCTCTGCCGCTGATCCGGGGTATGGGTATGGGCGGAAGAAGAACGGACGTTGCAGGATGCGATAGACCACCACACCATCCGTAAGCAAAGCGCCGGAAAAGGTTTGCGCCTTTCCGTGTATGTGCACTTCATCGCCAAAAGAAATATCTTCCTTTACGGACAAAAAGTCTATCCGAAACGTAGGACGTTTGTACTCTTCCACCTGTATGTATACCGGAACGTTCGCTACCGAGAGGCTGAAACGTCCGGTTGGGGTATTTTGAGGCAAGGTAAACTCGCCGGAAAAAGACCCGAACGCATTGCCGGTATACGATTGGGTGGCGATATCTTTGCCGTTGGCGTCTCGCAGCGTCACCTCGAAACGTTGGCCTGCCGCAACCTGCGGATTTTCTTCGCGATTCGTATAAGCGATACCTTTAAAGGAAACGGTTTGCCCGGGGCGGTATATGCCGCGGTCTGTAAACAAACTCACGCGGGTTTGCACTTCTGCCTCCGGTTGGCTATTTCCGGCGTAGATGTTGAGTTCTGCCGGCATTTCATCCTCTGCCAGCCGAACGAGGCAGGCTTTCACCTCTTTGTTGGCCGGGATAGCGGCCAGTCCGTAGCGATTGGTTTGTAGCGTTCCCAGTTCCTGGGGCTTCTGCATGTTGCCGGCATAATAATGTACGGTTGCCCCTTGGATGGGTTTGCCGCTCCGGTAGTCCGTTACGTATACGTCGGCCTCCTGACCGGAAGCGATCTGGCGGGAAACGACGGCCAGGCGCGATACGTAGAAACGACCCGTCAGCCGTAGCGGAGCGCCGCGGGAGGTAACAACGTATTCGTAGTATCCGGGCTTTTCCATCGGAAGAGAGAGGGTTGTATCGCAAACGGTGTAGGTATTAACCGGCAAGAGGGCAAAAGAGATGTCCTCTACGAAGGTTCCTTCCTGCGGCTTTTCTTTATTATTGGGATAATAGGAGAGGAATATATCTTCCCATTTTCTTTGCTTCCGATACAGGCTTATCGTCACTTCGCGAAGATTTTTGTAAGAAAGCTCTATTCCGAGGCTTTCTCCGGGATATACCGTCCGCCGGCTCACGGCCCGGAGTTCTTTTTCTTCCATCGTGGCCAAATGTTTTTCGATAAGGCCTATCCGCGCATACTGGGGGAAACGTTCCGGCATCTCCCGGCACAAGCGATACCGGAGGGCGCGGAGGGAGTCCGGCGTTTCGGCGCTGAAGCTTTTTTGTTGCAGCAACTCAAGTTTGGCATGGGCCACTTCTACACAATAGTCGTGATGGGCGTGCAGGTTGAGCAGGCTATCGAGCGAAGCTTCGTAGGCCAAGATTTCTTTTTCTCCTCTGCCGAGGCCAAAGATGTATCGCAGGTAATCCAATTCTACCGCCAAGGCTGCCTGCGGGTTGGGCTGCGAGCGGCGAAAGGCGAGCAACTCCCGATAGATCTCTTCCGAGGGTTGAATGCCCAAGGCCCGGTACGCCAGGAAATCGTAGAGCGTAGGGCGAAGGGCGGGCGAATCCGTTCCCTTTTCCAGTACATCGTAGAAGCGAGAGGTCGGCGTTTGTTGGAGTATATCGGCCGGACGGAGGGAGGCGGCAAGTTCTTCCTTTATTTTTTGGGTGAAAAGGTTGGGCGTCCACTCGCGTATATCTTCGGGGATGAATCCTTCTATGGATGTTCTCCGGCTGAAGGTTCGGCGGTTGTATAGATGAAAGGTATGATACATTTCGGCCGTCATGGAGTGGAGGAAGGCAGCCAGGGGGAGGTCTGCGGAAGTATGGGCGAGTGTTTCCGCTTGGCGGATGAGGCTCGGCAGACTGTCGCGGTCTGTTGCCAGCGCCTCCTTTGTTTGGTTGATGAGCGTTTGAATCGTACGATGTTCGTCGAAGTACGGTTGGGCCTTTGTATTGTGCGATATGCCGACGAAGATGCATAACATCATACAAACATAGTTTCTTTTCATCGTTTTAAATGAGTTTAATTATAAAAATCAACGGTGTAAATATAGGTATAATATCTCAGGCGCTTAGGAGTTTTTATTATTAATTCATGTTACGCAAAGTCATGTTTTTTGCATCGAGGCGTGACGAAGGGAATCCCTTGGAGCGCGAAGGGAATCCCTTGGAGCCGGGAAGATTTCCCGAAAGAAGATGCTC
>JAISZY010000118.1 GCA_031284375.1 Tannerellaceae bacterium
GAATTATGTGAAATTTAACAATCTATTCGATGTCCGTGAACTTCTACTTTTATTCTTTTAAAAAATGAGTTCAGAAAACAGGTTGAGAAAATTTAAGAGTTTTTAGAGATGCCCTGTAATGACTCTCCGGAGACATCGTAATGATTTCCTGAAAACATAGCAATGTCTTTCCGTAAACATTCGCATCAAATTACCAAAAAATGCAGAATTACTTTCATAAAATAGCAAACATGGTAAAATTAACTTTAAGTTACATTTACGAAATGATATATGAATCCTGTTTATACTATCATAATATATACATTCCGACACTATTTTGCTTTAATATAAAAATAAAAACATTTATTAACGCAAAATACAATTTGCTAATTATCAAACTATTAACGGAATAGGAGATAAGAGAACTCATTGAAACTCCAATTCCGCTTTTCTCCTTTTGAGACTTTTACAAAACAGAAATAGCAGACATTCGAAACACCTTTTTACTGCCGGGAAATCCCGGCAGGCAGAATCACTTGTCCCTTATCCAAGTTCTTCCTTTTGGGGACGATCTGTTTTTTCTCCCTGAATCGCTGGTCGATGTACTGCTTGTTGGCGAGGCTATCTCGGAAGATGGAAAATTGAAGATAACAAACTCTATTTGACTGACTTGCATGAGTTTGGCGAAACAGGCAAGGATACTCTAATGAGCAGAATATTTTCAAATCAAAAAGAAGTTTTTGCCGATTGGTTTTCAGGGGAAATCAGAGTGCCACGTGGCGAAATGTTACAATATGTTCATATGAGCTATGCCTCTGTTTTTGAGGAGGATTTGTTTCTCTCTTTTCAAGCAGGTGTTCTGACAGATAAAAGGGTTGTGGATAACACAGGCAAAGGTTTGTCCGAACAGCCTCGAAAGCCCGGCGCTATGTCGCCAGCGGCTTGGACTTGTTTCCGCAATTCAGGGAGAAAAAAGGGAGGCGTGTAATCCGTTGAAAATAAATATGTAGGAAGAATTGGAAAAACAAAAAATTCCGGCTAATTTTATGCCCGTAACACCGTAGAAGGGGCTTTCGCTCCAAGTCCTTGAGACTGAGTTTTTAACTACAAAACAGAACGCTTTTGGGAAATAAGGTTTTTTTTTCTTTATTTTGTGCAAGAAACTTCAGGGAACAATTTAAATAGAGATATACAATGAGAACAATTTTGGCGGGAATTATAGCAACATTTTTCGGGATAACTACCACGCAGTCTCAAACGATAGAGTTGGTCGTTCAGGCCGGGAAACCGGGCGCAGCTATACGCCCCGATATGTATGGCGTCTTTTTCGAAGATATCAACTTCGCCGCCGACGGCGGACTGTATGCCGAATTAGTAAAAAACCGTTCGTTCGATTTTACCCACACCCCTCTTTCGGGATGGACTACCTACGGGCCGGTTGAGGTACGTACCGATGGAGGGCCTTTCGAGCGAAATCCGCATTATGTGCGGCTCACCAACAAATGGGAAATACTCACCGGAACAGGACTTGTAAACGAAGGCTTTCGTGGTATCGGGATAAAAGAAAACGAATCTTATCGCTTCTCCTTTTATGCCCGCTCGACCGACGGCGTTCCGAAGAAAATAAAGGGCGAACTGACGGATAGTAAAAATAATCCGGCCGGAGGGGTAGACATCGAAGTGGTAGGAAAAGAATGGAAGAAGTATACCGGAATGATTACCGGAAACGTTACTGATGCGCATTGCCGGCTGAATGTGGGATTATTGACCGAAGGCGTGGTCGATTTGGAGCATATCTCGCTCTTTCCGGTCAAAACCTGGAAAAACCGCGAAAACGGCATGCGCCCCGATATTGCACAGGCTTTGGCCGACCTGAAACCGGGCGTACTGCGCTTTCCGGGCGGATGCATTGTAGAGGGAAACAACTTGGCTACCCGTTATCAATGGAAAAACACCTTGGGGCCGGTAGAGAATCGTCCGGTAAACGAAAACCGCTGGAATTACGAATTTAAACATAAATTCTTTCCCGATTACTTCCAGTCGTACGGGTTGGGCTTTTTCGAGTTCTTTCTTCTGGCCGAAGATTGGGGAGCCGAACCGCTACCGGTTGTCAGTTGCGGATTCTCTTGCCAGTTTCAAACCGGCAGAGAGCAGGTTGTACCCTTAGATTCCCTGCAACCCTATATAGACGACGCCTTAGATTTGATTGCCTTCGCCAATGCCCCGGTCACAGACCCGTGGGGAAAAATACGTGCCGAAATGGGACATCCCGCACCGTTCAATCTCAAGTATCTGGCCATCGGAAACGAACAATGGGGCGAACTCTACCATCTGTATCTGGAGGCTTTTATGAAACAGATACGCCCCAAGTATCCCCAAATCAAACTGATCGGTACCGCCGGGCCGTCGGCGTCGGGCGAGGAGTTCGACCGCCTCTGGCCTCAGATGAAAGCGCTGAAAGTAGATTTGGTAGACGAACATTATTACATGCCGCCTCAATGGTTTCTCAACAACGCCAAACGTTACGATACTTACGACCGCAAAGGCCCCAAAGTATTTGCCGGCGAATATGCCGCCCATACCCGCCCCACGAAAAAGAACAGTTTCGAAGCCGCCTTGGCCGAAGCCGCCTTCCTTACCGGTATAGAGCGTAATGCCGATATAGTACACCTCGCCACCTATGCCCCTCTCCTGGCGCACGTAGACGCCTGGCAATGGAATCCGGACTTGATATGGTTCGACAACCTGAGCTTGGTAAAGTCCGTAAACTATTACGTGCAACAACTGTATAGTCATAATAAAGGCGACCACTTGTTGCCGCTTACCCGAAACGGAGCGGTCGTAGCCGGCGAAGAACAACTCTATGCAAGCGCCGTAACCGGCAAGCAGAAAAAGGAAATTGTCATCAAGCTGGCCAATACATCGACGGCCGAAAGGGATATCCGTATCCGTATCGACTTGCCGGGAAAAGGCATGAGTTTATCGCCCGAAGTCGAAGCAACCATACTGTCGGGCGATATACAGGAAGAAAACACCTTGGCCGAACCGCAAAAAATCGTCCCCGTAAACGATCAGCAAACACTGTCGGGGCAAACGCTTTCTCTGAAAGTAAAAGGACAGTCGTTCAACGTATACCGAATCAAGTACCATATATTGTGAAGTACAATGAGCGAAAAAATTATACCTTTGTAACCTCGTAATTCAGAAAGTCGCTATGAACGTAATTCAGTTGAAGGACAAAAAATTTGAACTGTTTATCCCTGAGAAGGATATCCAGGCCGCTATCTGCCGGATGGCGGAGCAGATACGAAAAGATACCGAAAACCACAATCCCCTGTTTGTAGGAATACTGAACGGCGCCTTTATGTTTATCGCCGATTTGATGCACCGCTTAAACGGCCCGTACGAACTTACCTTCGCTCGTTATTCCTCGTATCACGGAACCACAACAAGCGGAGAGATTCAGGAAATCATGCCGATAAAATCGTCCATCAAAGGGCGCTCCCTTATTTTGCTGGAAGATATCATAGACACAGGACTCACCATGCATTATCTGAAGGAGAAACTGAATGAAGAAGGCGCCGGAGAAGTGAAACTTGCAACGATGCTGTTCAAACCCGGCGCTTTGCAGTATAACGATGTGACGCCCGACTACGTGGGACTGGCCATCCCCAACGATTTCATAGTCGGCTACGGATTGGATTACGACGAATTAGGCCGGGCATACAGAGATATATACCGGCTTGTAGAAGATTAATGTATAAGTAAATCAAAATATCAAGTGTATGTTGAATATAGTTATTTTCGGCGCCCCTGGTTCCGGCAAAGGAACGCAGAGCGAATTAATCATCAAAGAATTTGGGTTGGAGCATATCTCTACCGGCGATTTGTTGCGCGTCGAGATAAAGAACAAAACCGAACTGGGAAAGATAGCCGGTCAGTATATAGATAAGGGGCAATTGCTCCCCGACGATTTAATTATTGACATTCTGGCCAACGTATTGGAAGAGAAGAAAAACGCCAAAGGGATTATTTTCGACGGATACCCCCGTACCATCCCGCAGGCCGAAGCTCTGAAAAAAATGCTGAACAAACATAACAAAGACGTGAACGTGATGCTGAATCTGGAAGTAGAAGAAGAAGAACTCATAAACCGTCTGATAGCGCGCGGCCTCATACAGGGACGCTCGGACGATAACCGCGAAACCATCCAATCCCGCTTGGATGTGTATCATTCGCAAACTACGCCTTTGGTAGAATACTATACAAAGGAAGGGAAGCATCATGCCATAAAAGGTACGGGATCGATAGAAAGTATATTCGAACAAATTAAAACAATCTTAGCAAAGCATGTCGGGTGAATCGAATTTTGTAGATTACGTAAAGATTTATTGCCGCTCCGGAAAAGGCGGCAGTGGTTCCGCCCATTTCCGGAGAGAGAAATACATCCCCAAAGGCGGCCCGGACGGCGGCGACGGCGGAAAAGGTGGTAGCGTATACCTCCGGGGAAACCGCAATTACTGGACCTTGCTTCATCTTAAGTACGAACGCCACGTCATAGCCGGCTCCGGCAAAAGCGGAAGCGCAAAAAGAAGTTCCGGAAAAGACGGAGAAGACCGGGTGATAGACGTCCCTTGCGGAACCGTCGCCTACGATGCCGAAACCGGCGAATACATCTGCGATGTAACCGGCCACGAACAGCAAGTACTCCTGCTGCAGGGAGGACGAGGCGGACTGGGAAACTGGAACTTCAAAACCTCTACCAATCAGGCGCCCCGCTACGCCCAGCCCGGCGAACCGGCGGAAGAACGCAAAGTCATACTCCAGCTCAAACTTCTGGCCGATGTAGGATTGGTAGGCTTTCCCAATGCCGGGAAATCCACGCTGCTGTCGGTCGTATCCGCCGCCAAGCCCAAAATTGCCGATTACCCATTCACTACTTTGGTGCCGAACTTAGGCATTGTAAGTTACCGGGACAACCGTTCGTTTGTCATGGCCGATATCCCCGGAATTATAGAAGGAGCGAGCGAAGGCAAAGGATTAGGACTGCGTTTCCTGCGACATATCGAACGTAACTCGCTCCTCCTTTTCATGATTCCTTCCGATAGCAGCGACATCCGGAAAGAATACGAAATATTGCACAACGAATTGATGCGTTACAATCCCGAACTGTCTGCCAAAAGCCGTGTATTGGCTATTACCAAAACTGATATGCTGGATGAGGAACTGATAAACTCCCTCTCGGCAGACCTGCCCGAAGACCTGCCGGCAGTTTTTATCTCCTCCCTCACCGGACAAGGACTTACGGAACTGAAAGATATTTTGTGGAAAGAACTCAATAAAGAAACATTTCATGAGCCGGAACACATTGTGCACAAAAATTTAGACCTAAGTACCATATCCTTGTACGAAGAAGACGAGGATGATCTTCCGCCGGAAGAAGACGAGCCGGACCATACAGACAGCGAATACGATGCTACGGTTTTCCATCTTTGACGCATACGAAGGCAATCGCCTCCTCCATTTTTCCACCACCCGTCATGGAGGAGTAAGCACGGGGAATTACGCTTCCATGAATCTGGGAGAATTTGCCGGCGACGATGTATCCGCCGTTCGCCGGAACAGAGAAAGATTATGTAGCACATTAGGCATTTCCACCGCTTCGCTCTATGTTCCTCATCAGGTACATGGCGACAGGATAGGCGTGTTGAACCAACCGCCGGCATCCCCGGAGGATATGGACGCCTTGATTACCGGCCTACCGGACCTCTGCCTCGCCGTATCGACGGCCGACTGTGTTTCTCTGTTGCTTTATGCCCCGGACAAAAAGATAATAGCCGCCGTACATGCCGGATGGCGGGGAACCGTTCGGCAGATTGCCGGAAAAACCGTCCGGCGGATGACGGAGGAATTAGGCTGTAATCCTGCCGGGATAAGGGTCGCCATCGGCCCGTCTATCGGAAGCCAAGCCTTTGAAGTAGGCCCGGAAGTCTGCCTCTCCTTTACATCGGCAGGAATCGATCTCTCGCCCATTTGCCATAGAAACACTTCGACAGGCAAGGCTCATATCGACCTCAAAGAAGCCAATCGGCGCCAATTGCTGGACGCCGGTATCCCCAACGCTCACATCGAAGTATCGGACATCTGCACCTACGCCCGGCACAATGATTTCTTTTCCGCCCGCCGGCTGGGATTCCATAGCGGTAGGATGCTGACGGGCATCATGCTGAAAACAAATAGAAATAAATAATCAAAATGAAGAAGAACATCGTACACCTCCTGTTTATCGCTTGCTTAGCCCTACTTGCCGGCTGCGTGGGAAAAGGAGAATATTTTGAAGAAAGCGGCAAGGTATTTCATACCCTGTACCGGATTAAATACCAAGCGCCTCAACTGCTGACGGAAAAAATTGACGCCGAATTGCAAACATTTAATCTTTCGCTCAATCCGTTTCATCCCCATTCGATTATCTCGAAAGTAAACAAGAACGAGCCGGTGGAAGTAGACGAATTGTTTACCGAAGTATTCCGCAAGGCGCAGGAAATCTATAACCGCTCCAACGGCGCCTTCGACCCCACCGTAGCTCCCTTCATCAACCTCTGGGGATTTGGCTTCAGCCGGATAGACAGCGTAACTCCTCACATGATAGACAGCATAAAGACATTTGTCGGTTATAACAAAATACGCCTGGAAGGAAAAACCGTAGTAAAAGAAGATTCGCGGGTGATACTTAATTTCTCGGCCATTGCCAAAGGATATGCCTGCGATGTAATAGCCCGCCTGCTGGAACGGGAAGGGGTTACAAATTACATGGTAGAAATAGGAGGCGAGGTGACCATGCGTGGCGTTAATCCCCAGGGAGAATGTTGGCGCATAGGTATCAACAAACCGGAAGACGACACAGAGGGCGCCAATACCGCGCTCGAAGAGATTCTGCGACCCTGCAAACCCTGCGGTATCGCCACCTCCGGAGATTATCGCAACTTCTACGTAAAAGACGGCGTGAAGTACGCGCATACGATTAATCCTGCCACGGGCCGTCCCGCAAACCAAAACATATTAAGCGCCACGGTCGTTGCCGACGATTGCATGACAGCCGATGGATACGCTACCGCTTTCATGGTGATGGGCATCGAGAAAGCCGTAGAAACCGCCCGAACCATTCCCGGCATAGAATATTTCTTTATCTATTCCGATTCCGACAATAATTACTTGGTATCTTATTCCGACGGCATCCAACCCTATTTGTTGAACCGGTAGCTCTGCAAGGGAAAATCCGGCCGGATTCCGCCATTTTACCCCGTGCAAAGTATAAGAAAAATTATACCTTTGCCCCCACTTGTAATTATTGTATCATCATTAAAAAGACAGTTATGAAAAAGGAAATCAAAAATCGTTTATTGTACAGCGCTTTTTGCGCCGTGTTATTATTATGCTCCTGTAATCAGGCAGTAAAAGAAAGTGCAGCTCAAAAAAGCGAAGCGCAGGAAGAAGTGAACAGTGCAGAGAAACTAACCATTGTTGCCAATGTGACCATCTATCCGGAGTATAAAGACGAAATACTCTCGGCTATTCAGGCCGTAGTGGAAGGAACCCGCCGGGAACCAGGGAATATTTCGTACGACGTATTTGAAGATACGGCCAACCCTCTGAGGTTTACATTTATCGAGCATTGGAAATCGCAAAGCGCTATCGACGCTCACAATGCAAGCGACCACTTCCTCCGGTTTGCAAAAGCGGTGGAGAACAAAGCCAGCTTGGAAGCTTTTATTCTGAAACAGAAATATTAATCCTCGCCGGTTTATTTATAAACGGGATTTCGGGTAATGCGTTTATCCGGAATCCCGTTTTTTATCGAAAAAATCCGTTATCTGGCAGAATAAGGCCTGAACCTCCTGCGTAAGAGAGAGCGTTTCCGGCGTAAATACCTTTAAGGCTTTAGGAATAACGGATATGTCAATCTGCTTGCCCGACATGACAGGTTCTCCGTCTAAGTGCATCATTCCTTGTTTCTGGCGGATGATGGAGAGTTGCGTTGCCTGTATTACCTTTATCTTACTGTTTTTGTCAATCTGTTTGGTAAACAATTGAAAGGCGAGCGAAGGAATGTCCAATGGAGTGAAGGGTGATAGGATGGTTATATCCATCTTTCCATCCTGGATATTGGCATGAGGCGCTATGTAGGCATTATTTCCGTATTGCGACGCATTGGCGCAGGCCACCAGAAAAGCTTTTTCTTTGATGGACTGGTTTTCGATAAACAACTCATACACCTCCGGCTGATACTTAAGGTATTCCTCTATCGTATTTTTTACATACGTAAGCGAACCTCTCCGTTTTTCTTTTGCAAACTTATGACTCACTGCCGCGTCGAAACCAACACCACAGGTAGTAAAGAAAATTCGGTCGTTGGCTTTACAACCGTCTATTGTGCGGATATTCCCCTTGTTTATCACCTCTATCGCCCGCTTGGCGTCCATGGGGAGGTGTAACTCTCTCGCCAGTCCATTGCCCGAACCTTTGGGGATAATACCTAAAATGGCATCGGAATATACCATGGCGGTAGCCACTTCATTTATCGTACCGTCTCCACCTACGGCGAGTATATATTTCGCACCCTGTTCGAGCGCTTGTTTGGTGAGTTCTCCGGCATGTCCCACGTATTGGGTAAAAGATATTTTCAGCGAATAACGCATCGCACACGTCATGTCTTCTATCATTCTGGGAATTTTCCGCTTAGAACCTACGCCTGATATAGGATTTATAATTGCCTGAACATCAAAATTCTGATTATTCATTATTTGATTGCTGTTGATTTCCAATTGGTTTGAAAGCAAAAGTAATGCTTTTGAGAAACTTTTGAATCATACAATCCGCAATAAATGATTTTTTTTGTTACTTTTGTGTCCGGATTTGCCGGGATAGCACGTACAAATCCGGACTATTTGATAAAAAAGGAAAAAAACGTATATTCTTAATATTTTATAGTATGACACTATTACAAAACAAACTATCGAAATATGATGCCCCACAAAAAGCCATGGCGGCCGGAATTTATCCTTACGGACGAAGAATAGAAAGCGACCAGGATACCGAAGTTCAAATCAGTGGGAAGAAAGTGTTAATGTTTGGTTCTAATGCTTATTTGGGATTGCTCAATCACCCTAAAGTAAAAGAAGCTGCCATCCGGGCTATTGAAAAATACGGATCGGGATGTGCAGGCTCTCGCCACTTGAACGGCACATTAGATATACATATAGAACTGGAGAAACGTTTGGCCGAATTGGTGGGAAAAGAAGAAGCCATGATGTATTCTACCGGATTTCAGGTTAATCTGGGTGTCGTATCCTGCCTCACCGGAAGAGAAGACTATATCATATGGGACGAATTAGACCATGCCTCCATTATCGAAGGCCATCGACTGTCTTATTCCACCAAACTGAAATATAAACATAACGATATGGATTCGCTGGAGAAACAACTCCAAAAGTGTGAACCCGACCGGGTAAAGTTAATCGTTACCGATGGCGTATTCAGCATGGAAGGCGATGTGGCCAACCTCCCCGACATCGTTGCCCTGAGCAAGAAATACAATGCCAGCGTGATGGTGGACGAAGCACATGGCATCGGCGTTTTAGGCAGACAGGGGAGAGGAACCTGCGATCACTTCGGCCTAACAGAAGACATAGATCTTATCATGGGAACTTTCAGCAAATCGCTGGCCTCTATCGGAGGCTTTATCGCATCCAATAAAGAAACGATTAATTTCCTCCGACATCATTCCCGTCCTTATATATTCAGCGCAAGTATTACCCCCTCGGCTACGGCAGCCGTAAATGCGGCGCTCGATATTATGCAGAGCGAACCGGAACGTATCGACCGCTTGTGGGAACTTACCCACTATGCCTTGGCCGGTTTTCGGGATATGGGATGCGAGATAGGAAATACCTCTACCCCGATTATTCCCCTGTTTATCCGCGATAACGAACTTACCTTCTTTATCGTTCGGGAATTGTTCGATGTCGGTGTGTTTGTTAATCCGGTCGTATCCCCGGCCGTGGCCCCGGCAGATACGTTGATACGCTTCTCGCTCATGGCTACCCATACGAGAGAGCAATTGGATTTTGCGATGGATGCCATCCGCAAAATATTCCGCAACCACGGATTAATTCCCTGATACCTCTACCTTTTCTATTGTTTTTTTGAATTTGAATGGTTCTTTAAGTAAATGTCTTATATAAATTTTAAATTCATGAAATCAATTTACTTTGTAAAAACATTCGTTGTTTTATTATTCTCATTCTTTTTGATGAGCGCCCACGATGGCGCCGGTATATTTGAAGGTTCTACCGATGTGGGCAATCCGGACGTAAAAGGTAGCTTGAGTTACAATGCTGCTACCAAGATTTACACACTCGCAGGAGCGGGGGCAAACATCTGGAACGAAAGTGATCAATTCCATTTTGCATGGAAAAAAGAAACAGGAAACTTCTCATTCGCTACGAAAGTAGCCTTTGAAGGAAAAGGTGTAAATGCTCATCGGAAGGTAGGCATTATGATTCGCGAATCGCTGGAAGGAAACGCAAAGTATGCAGATGTGGCCGTACATGGAGACGGATTAACCTCGCTTCAGTATCGTTCCGAAACAGGGAAAGAAACCCGCGAAGTGGTTGGGCCTAAGGGAGCCGATTACGTTGTGCTGGAACGAGAAGGCAACAAAATCCGCATGAAAACGGCCACAGGACAATATCCCCGCAACGTGACCGGCGAAGTGGAACTGAACATCCCCGAAACATGCTACGTGGGGCTTTTTGTCTGCTCGCACGAAGCGGATGTAAAAGAAACGGCCTACTTTACAGAGGTAGATTACAAAAAATTACCGCAAACGAACCCCCAACAACCCACCGTAACGAGTATCCTCGAAATATTGGACGTAACGACAGGAAACCGTACTACGGTCAAGGAGTTTAACTTCCGGATAGAAGCCCCCAACTGGACCCCCGACGGAAAATGGCTCATCTACAACAGCGGAGGAAAATTATACAGACTATCGCCGGATAAACCCGGCGAACCGGAACTGATTAACACCGGCTTCGCCACAGCTTGCAACAACGACCACGTGCTGAGCTTCGACGGCTCTTTTATAGCCATCAGCAACAGTCCGGTAGAAGACCGCCGTTCGCGCGTTTATACCGTACCGCTTCAGGGAGGCATCCCCCGCTTGATTACACCCATCGGGCCGAGTTATCTGCACGGCGTTAGCCCCGACGGCAAAACATTGGCCTATTGCGCCGACCGTAACGGAAACTTCGACGTCTACATCATTCCCGCCGAAGGTGGCAACGAAGTTAGACTCACTACCGCCGAAGGTCTGGACGATGGCCCGGAATATTCGCCTGACGGAAAATACATCTGGTTCAACTCCGTACGAAGCGGCCTGATGCAAGTATGGAGAATGAAAGCCGATGGCACGGAACAGACACAAATAACGTTCGACGAAACACGCAACTCCTGGTTCCCACACGTTTCGCCGGACGGCAAACAGGTTATATTCATCACCTATTACAAAGGAGATTTGGAACCGGGACAACACTTGGCCAATAAGAACGTGGAACTTCGTTTGATTCCTTCCGTAGGAGGCGAACCGAAAACGTTAGTAAAATTGTTTGGTGGACAAGGCACTATTAACGTTAACTCCTGGGCGCCGGACAGCAAACGATTGGCCTTTGTGAGTTACCGTCTCAATTAGATGCTTTCATTTCCTTCTATAAGCAACTAAAAGGCTTCGTGGGCGAAAGGCGCACGAGGCCTTTTTCTTTATCCCCCGGAAATAAGGAAATCAAATTAGCGGAATCCAGGCTCGTTGTAGAAATTCGGGATTCCGCTCATAATTTCGATACCCACAAACCCAAAGCAACGGAGGCAATGCCGAAAATAAAACTGGTTGATGTGTATAAAAGAAACGGTAGGTAATGATGATTTTCCAACAATCGGAGGTTTTCCAACGAAAAGGCGGAAAAGGTGGTGTAGCCGCCGCAGAAGCCTGTAAGGAGTAGTAATCGCAAATGTTTGTCCCATACGTCGTGCCCCGACAAAAGGCCTGCCAAAAAACCAATCAGAAAACAACCGCTGATGTTTGCAACAAAAGTTGCCCATGGAAACAGGGTGGAGATGAAAAACTTGTTGGCCAAAAAAGAAACCAAATAGCGGAAAATGCTTCCTATGCCGCCGCCTAATCCTACGAAAAGTAATTGTTTTATCATACCTGTCTTGTTTGTGGTGCGCCCGAAGGTACAATTTCTTTTTAGATATGGAAGAGAATTTCACTTTATTCCCTACTTTTGTGAAAATTATTTACAAAAAATAAGTGAGAAGGTAATGGATTTCAAACTACATAAAGGAAGTTGCTGCATGTGCCGGAATGGTTGCAGCAAAATACAAAATAACAAACTCAATACGTACGATTGGCTGTGCGGCGTGCCCGATGCAGCCAATGCAACGGACTATGTGGAGGTTCAGTTTAAAAATACAAGGAAGGGTTATTTCCTCAACAGCGGCAAAATAACTTTGGAAAAAGGCGATGTGGTGGCCGTGGAAGCAAGTCCGGGGCATGATATCGGTACGGTGACGCTGACGGGGAAGTTGGTACTGCTTCAGATGAAGAAAAATAACGCCCGTGCCGATGGCACGGATGTGAAACGCGTCTACCGGAAGGTGAAGGCGGCAGACTTGGAAAAGTACGAAGAAGCGAAATCGAAGGAGCACGAAACTATGATTCGTTCGCGCCAGATTGCTGCCGACCTGGGTTTGGATATGAAAATCGGCGATGTGGAATATCAAGGCGACGGCAATAAAGCTATTTTCTATTACATTGCGGATGAAAGGGTGGATTTCCGGCAACTTATCAAAGTCTTGGCCGAAACCTTCCGTGTACGTATCGAAATGAAACAGATAGGCGCCCGTCAGGAAGCCGGACGCATCGGGGGAATCGGTCCCTGCGGGCGAGAGTTGTGCTGCTCGTGCTGGATGAGTGGCTTCGTGTCGGTCACGACCGTAGCCGCCCGGTTTCAGGATATATCGATGAATCCGCAGAAGTTGGCCGGCCAGTGTGCTAAACTGAAGTGCTGTATTAATTACGAGATAGATGCCTATGTGGAGGCGCAGCAGTATTTGCCGTCAAAAGAAGTTGTGCTGGAAACGCAGAATACGACGTATTATCATTGCAAGACGGATACGTTCCGGAAGGAGATTACGTTCTCTACCGATAAGACCGTAGCCGTTAATATAGTAACAATCTCGGCGGAACGCGCCTTCGAGGTAATCAATATGAACCGGAACGGTATCAGACCCTTATTGCTGGAAGCCGACGAGAAGCCTCCGCAGCCTCAGCGGGATTCGCACGATATCTTGGGGCAGGAAAGTCTTACACGTTTCGACGAGACAGCGTTGAACAAGAAAAAGAAAAGGAGGAGACATGGTAAGTCCGGCAACAAAACGAAATCGAAAAATTAAATGCGGTCGGCTGCTTCTCTGTGCCGGGCTTTTGTTTCTTTCCCTTCTTTCGTGCAGGCAGAAGATTATGTATCATCAATACCGTACCATCGACGAAACACTATGGGGGAAGGGCGATATATATTCTTTTACTTTCCAGGTAAACGATACAATCACGCTTTACGATATAGCGCTGAAGGTGAGGAGTGATAATTTGTATCCGTATCAGAATCTATGGGTGTTTTGCAGCGAGATGCAACCTTTTGCGCCTTCGCGATTGGATACGCTGGAGTGTATGCTTGCCGACGATTTCGGGAAATGGTATGGGAAGGGGATTGTGCTCCATCAGTTAAGTTTCCCGATACGCACCGGTTATCGTTTTCCCATCAAAGGACAGTATACGTTTTCATTCCGTCAGGCGATGCGCAACGACAGTTTGCGGGGTATTCGCGAAATCGGTTTGTTTGTGCAGCGGGCTACACAAGGAACGAGCCACAAGTGATGGAGTAAAAAACGTCATCCTTGGTGGCTCGTTAACTATATAGAACACAACTTTTACCAACCTGGGTTTTGTGTCACAACGCCACCCGTACGGTCTATTTCCGTTTGCGGAATGGGATAGGTTTTCAGGCGCAGTTCAGGCTGCGGCAGTTCCCAATTCTTATAGGAATCAAGGCTTCTTCGGGCATTTTCGATGCGTGGTTTGGCATATTCCCATCCCCATCGTTTCAGGTCGTAGAAGCGAAGTCCTTCGGTGGCTAATTCCACTCTACGTTCGTGTCGCACGGCAGCCCTTACGTCTTCTATGCCGGTGGGTTGTACATCGGGGATGGAAACGTTCGAGTCAATCTTTCTTGTGCGACTTTCCAGTTTCTCGCTTTCGGTTTCTCCGAAAGCTTCCGGGTCGTATTTGTAGGTATTTCGCGCCCGTTCTCTTACCATATTAATATGACGACAGGCTTCGGACAAGTCGCCACCTGTTTCTACCAGACTTTCGGCATACATTAGAAGAACATCAGCGTAGCGGATTTTCTTCAGATTCAAATCCATCTGACTTCTGTTGGCGCGGCGGACTTCGGGATAAAACATTTTGCGGGAATGATATCCGTTGCCACTGGTAT
>JAISZY010000168.1 GCA_031284375.1 Tannerellaceae bacterium
TGCGCCTTGTAATAAGGGAATAATGTTTTAATGTAATTCTTCCAAAGAAGTTAAGTTGATAGAATAATGAGGAAATATCGGAAAAGGAGGTATCCGCGTAATATCTCCACTGAATTTCACCTTTATGTCATTTCTTTTTAAGTTGTCGGGGATATCTTCGGAGAGGTAGGCTTCGCCGCTATCAATAAGAATGGTTCCAGCTTCGGCGCCGCTATCGCCGCGTATGATCCATCTGTCATGTGACGCTTCATAAAAGATGGTTCCCGTTTTATCCCGCACGCTTTTAAATTTGAACACCAGACAGGTCTTGAGGTCTTCGTTGTAGAATCTCATCAAGCTGTCTTCAAAGTGATATTCGCAACGGGTAATCCCTTCCGCTATTTGGGCAAACAGTTGCGTTTCTTCGGTTTTTTCTTTCTCCTCGGACAAGTAGAAGAACGGGGAGGAAAGACTTACCAGCATCTCTGTATTCAGGATTTTGCCGCTACCTGTACTGTTGGACTGAAAGTGTATCGAATAGATGCCTGCGTTGTCTCCTGTTTCTAATTTCCTTACCGCATTGGTCTCCAGATCGAGAATACCGTCCAATTGCCATACCTTTCCGGCTAAAAATAGAGCGGACACGGATTCTGTCGGAACGTCCGGCGGCGCATCATTTTGATCACATCCTATGATTCCTACTAAGGGAATCAGGAGGAATAAGAGTAAGATTTTTTCTGTTTTCATGGTCATTTGAATTTTAATTATACATGTTTATTGTGCTGCCAAATATACGCGATACATCCGAAGATGCGTACATTTTTCTATATGCTTTCCAACATATTAGGGTGATGGAGATGATTTAAAACCCCTTATTTTTCAAAGGCTCCCTTAGTAGCCAAGGTAGCCTGATTAAATCTGCCCTTATTCCCTTATTTTGTCCATGTTGCGCCTTGTAATAAGGGAATAAGGTAGGAAATATGTTGTGTCTCTTTGGCTACTAAGGGAGCTTTATAGTGGTGAGCGGTACCGCGTCATTGCGAACGTCGTGAAGCAATCCAGAGTTGCGTGTGGGAACCTGGATTGCTTCGGGCTTTGCCCTCGCAATGACGCGCCCCACTCACTACTCGCCGGAAAAACCCCTTATTTTTCAAAAGCTCCCTTAGTAGCCCAAGGTAGCCTGATTAAATCTGCCCTTATTCCCTTATTATCGAGTAATCCAAATAAGGGAATAAGGGTAGGAAATATGTTGTGTCTCTTTGGCTACTAAGGGAGTTTTTTGGGGGGATAAGGTTTTTAGGGTATTTCTTCCAAAGAAGTTAAATTGATTAAGTAATAAGACTCTGTTGAGCCAATGCGAAACGTGTCGATTTCAATGAAGGGTGTCTGTCTAACATCGCCGCTGAATTTCACTTTCACCCCTGTTTGTTTAAAATTGTCGGGTATATCCTCCGGGATATATACATCGCCGCCATCAATTAGTTGGCCTTTTGCACCTCCATTGCTATTATCGCGTATGACCCACCTTCCCGATGAAGTTACGAATGATGGAGAATAATAATATAGAGTTCCCGTCTTATCCCTCACGCTTTTGATTTTAAATACCAGACAAGTCTTATTGTCTTCGTTGTAGAATTTCATCACACTGTCTTCTAAAAAATATTCGCAACCGATAATCTTTGACGCTATCCGGGCGAAGAGTTGTGCTTCTTCGTTTTCCTCTTCCGTTTCAGACAGATGGAAGAACGGACGGGAAAGACTTACCGTCATCTCTGTATTCAGAATTTTACCGGTAGCTGTACTGTCGGAGTTAAAGAGCATCGAATAGCTGTCTGCGTTATCTCCGGAAGTTAATTTCTTTAGCGTATGGGTTTCCAAATCGAGGATACCGTCCAACTTCCACACTTTTCCCATTAAAAACATCTCTTCTCCGGGTTCCGCCGTAAACTGGGGAGGGGTATTGCCGGAAGGATTAACTGGAGGATTAACGAGAGGATCAATAAGCTGTCCAACAGGAGGGACAACCGGTGGCTCAACAACCGGCGGATCATTACCATCGCATCCTGTCGCTCCAAATAAAAGAATCAGGATGAATAAGAGTAGCGCTTTTTCTGTTTTCATGATCATTCAAATTTAAAATTAGACATACATTATTATAATCATTTATTACGGCTGTGAAGATACGGAATAATAATGTATTATTTTTTAATCAAGGAATTTGTAGCAAATAATTCTCCAGCGCCTCGAACGTCGGATCTTTTAGCAACACCGCTTTGTCCTTATCCAACAGATAAAGTGTGGGAATGGCCTTTAAATCATATATCTCTTCGTCTTGGATACGTGTTGCGGCATCGTAGGAGTTTATCCATTCTTTGGGCAGATGAAGAAGGTAGTTTCTCCATGCTTTTAAATCCTGGTCGGGATAAACGGCCAAGATGGCGAGTTTTTTGTCTTCAAGCAGATGCCGGATGGAAAGCGAGGCCTGCAATTGTTCGGATACTTCCTGACAGTTCCGACAATCCGGGTTGTAGAAAAACAAAAGCGTATATTCGGATCGGATGGAATGGAGCGTAGCCTTTTGGCCATTGGCCAACGTATAGGTAAAATCCGAGGCTTTTTCGCCCACGCGGTTTCGTTTGGCCAATTCTAAGAGATGAGCCGGACGAATCTTTTCTTTTGTTGCCGGAGATGTAAGCATCATTTCAAGAACGGGGATGTAGAACTCGTCATTACGCATAGGGGAATTGGGGTCGTACAGATATTTTTCGTACAAGTCGGTAAAATAGGTAAACATTTTTTCTTCCGCTTCGGCCTTTCTCAGCATATCTTTTATAGACAACGATACAACGGCTACAGAAGTATATGGCATGATGTCGAGGTAATCGACCAATGCCTGTTCGGCAATTTCGGGAAAATGGAGATAGGTTGTATCCGCGAAGTCGAAATTATCCCAATAATGTTTCATCAGATACTCCGCCCGGTCGGCCGGTTCGGTAAATATATTGGGAATAGTTACCATCCGGAAAGCCGGAGGCGTGGAAGTCTCGACAGCCGTAGTTTGCTTTTTCTGCCCATTGCAGTTTGCAAATAACATCAGCAACATCCCAAGAAAATATACGTATTTCATAATTTTTTGTTTTTATTATTCTGCAAGCAAAAGTAGAAGTTTCGGACGAAATCCTCTTATCTTTGCCGGAAAATTATCCTTATACATACCATGAAGTATTATTCCTATACTGTGTTTTTCTTTCTTGTCGGCCTATATTGTTATGGACAACAGGATACGGTAATCCCTTTCGAAGATGCCTATAAGCGGATGTATTCCATATCGAAAGTAAAAAATGACGCGCCGGTGATGGATGGACGTCTCGACGAAGATTTCTGGACAAAACAGGGCGAATGGACGGATACCTTCGTTCAGGTAAGCCCTTACGAACGCGCCCCGTCTCAATCGCCGACACGGGCCAAATTGTTTTACGACGATCAATATATCTACGTCGGGGTATATTGCCGGGATAAGGAACCGGAGAAGATGATCCGTTTCATAGGAAACCGGGACGACAACAGTATCGGCGACCTTATCAGCGTTGCTTTCGATACGTATCACGATTACCGGGCGGCGCCGGAATTTAATATCAATATCGGAGGAAATAAAACAGACTTGATTGTAACGGATAAATTGGAAGTGAACCGGAGCTGGAACGCCGTATGGGAAGGGCGCACGCGGGTGAATATGCCGGATTCGAGCTGGACGGCCGAACTGCGTATCCCTTTCAGCCAACTGCGTTATAACCGGAAAACAGGTCAGGATATCTGGGGACTGCATATCCGGCGCATCATCCGGCGAAACAACGAAGTGCAGAACTGGAGTATGATTCCGCTGAAAAACAACGGTCATGTGTTTTCCTTCGGCAGTATGCAAGGAATGACGGATTTGCCCAAACCCAGGGGAATAGAAATACTGCCGTACACGATGGGGAAGCTTCGCCTGAAACCCGGAACGGCCGGAAATCCTTACCGCAACAAAGACCGGTGGGAAGGAAATGCGGGATTGGATATGAAATTCGCGCTCTCGGACTTTACGCTCGATGTGACGATAAACCCCGACTTCGGACAAATAGAACTCGACCCTTCGGTGATGAACCTCACATCGTATGAAACGTTTTACGACGAAAAACGCCCATTCTTCTTAGAAGGGAAACATATCCTCGACTTCGCATCCGGAAGCGACATGATGTTTTATACCCGTCGCATCGGAGCGGCTCCCTCCCGTTTGCCGGAAGTAGACAACGTGAGCAGTTTTGCCGAAACAAAAGGAAACGTGCCCATCATCGGAGCTTTGAAACTAACGGGAACGAATCGCAAGGGGATAACCATCGGCATGATTCAAAGCCTTACCGCCCGCTCTTCGGCCTATGTAAGCCGGAACGGTGTGGAAACACAAGAAGCGCTGGAACCGCCGGCAAGCTATACCGTAGCCCGTTTGCAGAAAAATTGGAAGGGGAATATCCTGCTTGGGGGAATGATGACGTTTGCGTATCGTTCGCCCGAACAATCCTATCTGAAGGAATACATCGTGCGTGAAGCGCTTACGGCCGGAGTGGATTATACCCAGTACTTCAGCAACCGTTTGTATTATGTAGATATGAAGGGTATGTTTAGTTCGTTGAGCGGGAGCCGCGAAGCCATTGCGATGCTTCAGCAAAACGCCGTACATTATTATCAACGCGCTTCGGCCTCGGACTACCTGAGTCTGAACCCCGCCCGCACTTCGCTGAGCGGAACGGGAGGATACGTAAAAGCAGGCCGGAAGGGAAACTCCAAGTGGGCTGTTTCGGAAACCTTTAGTTGGGCGTCTCCCGGCTTCGACCTGAACACCATCGGCTACCTGAAACAGGCTGATTTCCTTTCTGCCCAAACCGAACTGGACTTCCGGCAAACAAGCGTGTGGAAAATCTTTCGCTCCAACACGCTCTCCCTCTCGCAACTGAATCGGTGGGACTTTGGACGGCAGTCTACGTTAAATTCTCTCGCTCTGAGTTGGAAAACCATGTTGCTCAATCGCTACGAATGGACGCTTTCCGAATCCTACGGATGGAATTACGTCGATACCCGAAAGCTCCGCGGAGGCCCCGACCTGCGTTACGACCCTTATTTCCACACCACGGTTGCGTTCAATACCGATAAGGCCAAACGCCTTATCTTCTCGCTTAATTATGTGAACGATTATAACCGGAACCGGATAAACAAACTCCATACGCTTACGCCCTCCCTTAGTTTCCGGATGGGAAACCACGTGCATCTTGCCGGAGAATTTACCTACACCTCCAATATAGACGATACGCAATACGTAACAACCGTCTCTTCGGACGGCGTCGTTTACCTGATGGGCTATATGAATCAGGAGACTTACGCGCTGACGATGAAGATGCAGGTAAATATCACCCCCGATATATCCATCCAATTCTACGGTTCGCCGTTTACTTCTACCGCCCGTTACCGGGATTTCAAAAAAACTGCCGACGCACGGTCGGCAGTAAGTCGGGAGCGTTTCACTACTTACGCTCCTTCGTCCGTCACGCTACGGGACGGTATGTATACGGTAGAGACGGCAGACGAACAGTTTGAATTTCGTAATCCTGACTTTAGCTTCAACGAATTTCGCGCCAATCTGGTAGCTCGATGGGAATACAAGCCCGGTTCTACGGTTTATTTCGTGTGGGAGCGTCGGATGTCGGAACGTTCATCCCATCAACTTTCCGGCTGGAACGACAATCTGGATCGTATGTTCGGCCTACCTTCGGTCAATACCTTTATGCTGAAATTCAACTATTGGTTTAGTTTATAACTAAAGCCGGTGTTTGAGCAAACGGGAAATGGTTTTCCGGTAATCGTTCTCCAACTGCATATAGTTCCGCCTGCTGTCGTAGAGAGAGGCTACTTCTACAAAATACTCTATCATAGAGATGCGTCCCGAGTTCAGCGCCTTGTTCAACAGCGGTAGATTGTTTTGCTCTTCGAACAACTGCCGGTATTCTTCCATCGATTCTTTCAGCGTGGAGGCGCTCCGGTAGAGCCGGAAGAGTTCGTTTTGCGTCTTCATGGCAGAATCGTCGTATTTCAGTTCGGCATACAGCGTTTCCGCTTTGGCTTGTCGTACTTTGGGGCGATTGGAGAAAAGAGGGATACTCACGCCCACTAAAAAGCCGTTGAAGCGTTCGCCTCCCCTGGCGGTATTCAGTTGATAGCCTACTTCCAATCCCGGAAGCCATCCGGCGCGACCTAC
>JAISZY010000040.1 GCA_031284375.1 Tannerellaceae bacterium
TTCCGAAAGTTCAAGTATTTCCTTGTCGTGGATACCTTTGAAGTCGGTTTTTCCCCGGTAAACGTAATCGGATCCGTGTCCGAGGTCAAAGTATAGGATGTTTATCGAATAAATTTTTCTTATTTCCAGATATGGATCGCCCTGCACTAAGCGTTCTACAATCGCCTTGCTTGTTCCGTAGAGCATACGTTGGAAGTAATCTTTTTCGGCGATAAACTGCAATTCTATCAGGATGATTTCTCCTTTGTCGTCTTCCACCACTACGTCCACTTGATTGTGTTTGTCGGTAGGATGTTGCTTGTTACTTTCGCTCTCCAGGACGCTGGTTATGGTGATATCCCTCCCCAGCAGTTCGCTCAGGAACCCTTCCACTACCTCAAAATTTACTTTATTGCGCAGGAGGCGTTTTAATGCCCAGTCGAAAGATACCAACTTTCTTTCGTTATTATTTTCTGATGTCATCATGTATCTTGTTTTGATTTGTTACTACAAAATTAGCAATATAACTCATATCCGGAGCAAACGGCTTTTCTTTTTGTTTGGAAACTCCCCTTCATCACCGGAGGGAGAGGAAAGAGAATAGGCGGGAGATAAAATTTTCTTACCTTTGTTTCGCATTAATACTTACGTTATGGATATGGAAAACCCGGATACCCCCTTCGATACTGCGGATATGCTGCTTCGGAAAATTTCCGAGAACGACGACTCGGACGCTTTCCGGTTGCTCTTCGAACATTTCTATGCCCCCTTGTGCCTGTACGCCGGAAGATACATCAGCGACCGCCCGGAGCGGGAAGATATTGTGCAAGACGTATTTTCCGCCATTTGGGAAAAAAGAAGGTATATTCTTCCCAACACATCGGCAGGGAAATACCTGGCATCGTGCGTCAAGAACAGCAGTTTGAATTACCTTCGCCGTCAAAGCTATCTGCAGGAATACCGCAGTTGCGCCGACAACGCCGCTCCCCTCTACGACGAAGGCCGGGAGGAGCCGTACCTCTTGCAGGAATTGGAAGAACTGCTGGACCGAACGCTCCGTAAACTTCCCGAAGCCTACCGTCTGGCTTTCGTAATGAGTCGCTTCGAGGAGAAGAGTTCGGCCGAGATTGCCCAAGTGATGCATGTTTCCGTCCGAACCGTAGAGCGATACCGCGCCCACGCTACGGAGATTCTCCGCGACGAACTGAAAGATTATCTGCCACTGCTTCTCGTCCTTATTTATTTTCCGTAAATTCGCGCCGTTAATTATTCACTCATATATGGGAACCAACCCCTTAGCAAGAAAAATGGAGGGAAATTTGCAGGGATAAAAATTTATCCCTATTCTTGCGCCATAAAAACAATACAATATGCCAACGTTATTAAATATTTTCGGTTTACGTTTCTACTTCTATTCAGACGAACATGCTCCTGTTCCTGTTCATATTGAAAACAGCGACGGGAAAGCGAAAATAAATCTGCTACCCACCGTAGAAGTGATAGAAAATAGAAACATAAAGACCAAAGACATAAAAAAAGCCTTGGTAATTATTGACTTGTATAAAGAAGAATTTATCAACGCCTGGAATGAATATCATGGAAATGAATAAAATGAAAACGATAGAGAAAATCTGGTTTTCGGAAGACAGAATTTTTTTGAAAACAGAACAGGGAGAAATGTTCAGCAGGCCATTGGAAGCTTTTCCACTGCTAAAAAACGCAACGGAATTGGAGCGTTCAACTTTCAGAATCGGAAAATTTAAAGACGATATCCGATGGGAATGTTTGGATGAAGATATTCATATAGACAGTTTCTTTTCGGATGCAGAACCTAAACCCAATCCGATAGGCGAGTTTTTTTCAAAGTACCCGCAAATCAACGTTTCTTCATTTGCCAAACAGATCGGAATAAATAAAAGCCTTATGGCCAAATACGTCTGTGGTATAAAAATACCTTCCGAAAAAAGGAAAAAAGAAATTCAAGACGGCTTGCACGCATTGGCAAAAGAATTATCCCAAGTGGAATTTGTTTGAACCGTATTTATTTTCCGTAAATTCGCGCCGTTAATTATTCAAATCATATAAGACATATATAATATAATGTATAGGACAAAAACTTGTGGAGAACTTCGGGCTTCGGACGTGGGGCAAACCGAGACCTTGGCCGGATGGGTGCAAAAGAACCGTAGAATGGGGGGAATGACCTTTGTGGATATTCGCGACCGTTACGGTGTGACTCAATTAGTCTTTAATCAGGAAATAAACGCTCCCCTATGCGAAAAAGCCAATAAGCTGGGGCGCGAATACGTGATCCGGGTAACGGGCGTTGTGAAAGAACGTTCTAACAAAAACGCTCATCTCCCCACAGGTGATATAGAATTGATCGTTTCGGAACTGACGATACTGAACGCCGCCGCTACTCCGCCCTTCACCGTCGAAGACGATACGGATGGAGGCGACGATTTGCGGATGAAGTACCGCTACCTCGACTTGCGCCGTAATGTGGTGCGCTCGAACTTGGAACTGCGCCACAAGATGACAATCGAAGTGCGTAGCTACCTTGACAAACAGGGCTTCATAGAAGTGGAAACACCCGTCTTAATCAGCTCTACGCCGGAGGGAGCACGCGATTTTGTGGTGCCGTCGCGCATGAATCCGGGGCAGTTTTATGCCCTGCCCCAGTCGCCGCAAACATTTAAACAATTGCTTATGGTGTCGGGCTTCGACCGGTATTTTCAAATCGTTAAGTGTTTCAGAGACGAAGACCTGCGTGCCGACCGTCAGCCGGAATTTACGCAAATAGACTGCGAGATGAGTTTTGTGGAGCAAGACGACGTATTGAATGTATTTGAAGGTATGTCGAAGCATCTTTTCAAAACCATCCGGGGGATAGAGATAGCAGAGCCTTTTCCGCGTATCACCTGGCACGAGGCGATGAAATACTATGGCTCGGACAAGCCGGATATTCGTTTCGGCATGAAGCTGGTAGAACTGGACGATGTACTGAAGGGCCGGGGTTTTCCGGTATTCGACAACGCCGGATACATTGGAGGCATCTGCGTAGAAGGCGCCGCCGATTATACCCGCAAGCAATTGGACGTCTTGACGGATTTTGTAAAACGTCCGCAAATTGGCGCTCAAGGATTGGTATATGCCCGCGTGGAGGCGGACGGAACGGTGCGGTCGAGCGTAGATAAGTTTTACTCGCAAGAAGTATTGCAGCAGATGAGAGCAACTTTTGCAGCCCAGCCGGGTAGTCTGATGCTGATACTTTCCGGTCAGGATGCCACGAAAACACGTAAACAACTCAGCGAACTGCGCCTTGAAATGGGGAACCGGCAGGGGCTTCGGAATAAAAACACCTTTGCCTGTTTGTGGGTAACGGATTTTCCGTTGTTTGAATGGAGCGAAGAAGATCAGCGCTATTACGCCATGCATCATCCGTTTACATCACCCAAGCCCGAAGATATTCATTTGCTGGATACCGACCCCGGCACCGTCCGGGCCAATGCGTACGATATGGTAATCAATGGAGTGGAAGTAGGCGGCGGCTCGATACGTATTCACGACAGCGCATTGCAAAACAAGATGTTCCGTTTGCTGGGCTTTACCGAAGAACAAGCTCAGGCGCAATTCGGCTTCCTGATGAATGCCTTTACATACGGCGCTCCCCCTCACGGAGGATTGGCCTATGGATTAGATCGGTGGGTGTCTCTGTTTGCCGGTCTGGATTCCATCCGCGACTGTATTGCATTCCCCAAGAACAATTCCGGCAGAGACGTTATGATAGACGCCCCCTCTGTTATCGAACAATCCCAATTGGACGAACTAAATCTCTCCATTACCCATGTTCATTAAGGAGATATTGAACGAAATAGAGCAATACGCCCCGCTACCGTTGCAGGAAAGTTTCGACAATGCCGGCATCCAAACCGGCGATGTAAACCGGTCGGCCACCGGAGCGTTGCTTTGTTTGGACGTAACGGAAGCCGTAATAAACGAGGCGATAGGAAAAGGCTGCAACCTGATTATTTCGCATCATCCATTGGCCTTCAAACCTCTTAAGTCGCTCACCGGAAGCACATACGTGGAACGTTGCATCATAAAAGCCTGCAAACACGACCTGGTTATTTATTCCGCCCATACCAACCTCGATAATGCGGCGCAGGGCATAAACTATCACTTGGGTCATCTTCTTGGGCTTCGGCAGATGCGCATCCTGAGTCCACAGAAAAACGCTTTGCTGAAACTTGTCACCTTTGTTCCTACATCATTTGCCCAAGCCGTTCGCGAGGCCTTGTTTCACGCCGGAGCCGGACATATTGGGAATTACGATTCTTGTAGTTTCAATCAGGAAGGAGAAGGAACTTTCCGTGTCGGCGAAGACTGCCGGCCTTTCTGCGGAACGCCCGGTGTTCTGCATCACGAAAAGGAAGTACGCATAGAAACCATTCTCCCAGCCTTCCGGCGAAATGCAGTAACCCGTGCTCTGCTTTCCGCTCATCCGTACGAAGAACCGGCATTCGATTTCTATCCGCTCGGCAACGCCTGGAATATGGCCGGCTCCGGCATGATAGGCGAATTGCCTGAAAGCGAAGAAGCGCATCGTTTCCTGTTGCGAATAAAAGAACTGTTTCGGGCAAGTTGCGTAAAACACTCGGCCATTCCGGGAAAGGAAATCCGTAAAGTTGCCTTATGCGGTGGCAGCGGCGCGTTTTTGTTGCCCGAAGCGATTACATCGGAGGCCGATGTTTTCATCACCGGCGAAGCGAAATATAACGACTTCTACGATGTGGAAGACCGCATATTATTGGCCGTTGTAGGTCATTACGAGACCGAAATATGTGCAAAAGATATCTTTTGTAAGATAATATCAGAAAAATTTCCTACTTTTGCGCTGCATCTTTCGAATGTTAATTCAAACCCAGTTAAATATTTATAGAATGGCAAAGAAAACATCAGTAGAAAAAGAATACACGGTAGAAGAGAGACTATATACGCTCTATCAACTTCAATCTATGCTGACGGAAATAGATAAAATTAAAACGCTTCGCGGCGAACTCCCCTTGGAAGTACGAGATCTTGAAGACGAAATCGCCGGCTTGGAAACGCGCCTCAGTAATTATAAAGCCGAAATCAGAGAATATGAAGCTTCGGTTTTAGCACAACGGAATAAAATACAGGATTCCACCTCCTTGATAGAACGATACAAAAGTCAGTTGGAAAATGTTCGGAATAATCGCGAGTTTGACAACCTGTCCAAAGAAATAGAGTTTCAGGGACTTGAAATCGAACATTCTGAAAAGAAAATTCGCGAATATGGAGAAACAATCGCTAATAAACGAGTGGAAATTATTCACCTGACCGAAAATTTAGAAGGACGCAAAGCCGATTTGATACAAAAACGCAGCGAACTGGAAGAGATTGTTTCCGAAACCAAGCAGGAAGAAGAAAAGCTGAGAGAAAAGGCTAAAAAACTGGAATCGGCTATCGAACCTCGTCTGCTTACTGCATTTAAACGTATCCGCAAAGGAGCGCGCAACGGTCTGGCCGTTGTCTACATCCAGCGTGATGCTTGTGGCGGCTGCTTTAATAAAATTCCCCCTCAGAAACAAATGGACATCAAACTTCGCAAGAAGATTATCGTTTGCGAATACTGCGGACGCATTATGATAGACCCCGAATTAGCAGGAGCAGAAGTCTGAAATGCTGTCTGTTGTCCGTACGTACATCAACAAATATCGTTTACTGTCCGACAACAAACCGGTGATTGTTGGATTTAGCGGAGGCAGTGATTCCGTAACCTTGCTGACGGTACTTCAGCGGTTGGGATATTCGTGTATTGCTGCACATTGCAACTTCCATCTTCGGGAAGAAGAGTCGGACAGAGACGAAGCATTTGCTCAACACTTTGCTCACACGCTAAATGTACCTTTCTATAAGACCGATTTCGACACACGGCAATACGCATTCGAAGAGCATATTTCCTTAGAAATGGCTGCACGGGCATTGCGCTATCGGTGGTTTGAAGAGATACGTGGGCATCTGGATGCGCAAGGCATTGCCGTTGCTCATCACAAGGACGATAATGTGGAAACTTTTCTTATCAACCTTGTACGGGGAACCGGCATCAAGGGTATAAGAGGGATGAAACCGAAGAATGGTTTTATTATTCGCCCGCTATTGGCCGTTGGCAAAAGAGAGATACAGGAATGGTTGGAAACGGAACATCTTGCGTATGTAACCGACAGTAGTAATTTTTCGGATGCTTATACGCGCAACTTTATACGTCTTAAGGTATTGCCTTTGCTCGAAGAAATCAATCCGTCGGTAAAGGAAGCTATTGCACGCACGTCCGGCCATCTCTCGGAAGTAGAAGCCATCTATCAATTTGTTATCGAAAAAGCGAGAACAGCCGTATGGCAGGATAATAATCGAATCTCCATTGCAGAACTATTGCAATTTCCTTCGCCGGAAACCATTCTTTACGAATTGCTTACTCCCTTCCATTTTACCCGTTTTGTGACGGAAAACATTTCTGCCACCTTAGAGAAAACACCGGGAAAAGTATTTTATTCTTCTACACACCGGTTGATAAAAGACAGAACCCATCTGCTGATATCGCCCATTGAAAGCACAAATAAACCGCTGTACACCATAGAATTGAAAGAGAATGAAACGATATGGTATGGACCGGTCAATCTTTCGTTTCGGAAATTGGTGATAGAAGAAAATACTTGCATTGAAACAAACAAATGCACTGCTTGTTTTGATTACGATAAACTAAGTTTTCCACTCACGTTACGTACCTGGCAACCCGGAGACCGTTTTGTTCCTTTTGGAATGAAAGGAACAAAAAAACTAAGTGATTATTTTTCAGATCGGAAATACAGTCGTCCGGACAAAGAACAAACCTGGCTTTTGTGCAGTGACGAACACATTATATGGATAGTAGGCGAACGCATAGATGAACGTTTTAAGATAGATAAAACAACAAAATATATTTTAACCGTAAATTTTTTTGGGCAAGATGCAATATGATATTTAAAAAGATTTATCTTTGCACAAATTACTCCGAAGATATGTTACTAATCATTCAAATTAGTTCAACAATCCGGTTTTAGAATATCAATTAAATATAAATACACAAATTTTAGTAGGTGCTTATTGTGTTTATTATGTCCAAAACATTAGTTGCGCAATTCGGATTTTACACATTTCTTAATATATGCAGAAATACAATATTTTAGAACTTAATGAAAAACTTCTGCCCGAGTTACAAAAGATAGCGGGAGAGTTAGGTATTAAAAAGGTTAGTTCCTTTAAAAAAGAAGAGCTGGTTTACAGAATTCTGGATGAACAAGCTATATCTATTGCAGGTATTCAGGTAGAAAAAGCTAAAGTGAAAGAAGCTCAAAAAGCGAAAGAAAAAGAAGCCAAGAAAGCTGAAAGACAAACGAAAGCTCCAAAGAGCAAGGCCTCTGCTTCTAAACAAGGAAAGGCGTTGCCCGTAAAAGCTGAAACAACAAAAGACGCATCGACCGAGCCTAATCCTCCGGTGGTAACTCAAGAACCGGCAGAAAAACCTGTTGCAGAACCCAAGGAAATAATTATTGCAAAGAAAAGCCCGGATGCCGGCAATGAAAGGAAAGAACAGGGTGAACGAAGGAGAAGAAATCGTATCGAAAAGAATGAGAAAGTCGTTGCCACGCCCTTTCCTTCTACTCCAAAAGAAATTGTTGTAGAAGATAAAGTTGAACTGCCATTGCCTAAAGCAGTAGTAGCAGAGCCGGTAGTTACCCAACCTGTTGAAAAGACAATAGATAAGCCTTTGCTACCTCCCGTAGTTTCCGAGTATCCCGACGGAGAGAAAACCGATTCCGAACCGGTGGTAGTGGCCGAAGAAGTGAAAACGAAAGAAGAACTTCCCCCTTCTCCTCCACCGTCGGCTACAGATGAAAAAAAGCGACTCGTATTTAAGCATCCCAGCGCCAATTCTCTGCTCGACCAATTATTCCCATTAACTCCGTCTCCTGTGAAATCTGAGCAGAAAAAAGTTCAGAAAGAACAAGATAATGGAAATCGTCAGAATGGAAAACAATCTCATCAGCAATCGCAATCCAACGCAAATAATACACCTTCTCAACAAGAGAAAACGTATGAATTTGAAGGTATTTTGCTGGGAGCCGGTGTCCTTGAAATCATGCAAGACGGCTATGGATTCCTCCGTTCTTCCGATTACAATTATCTGACTTCGCCCGACGATGTTTATGTATCGCAATCTCAAATAAAACTATTCGGACTACGCACAGGCGATATTGTAGAAGGCCCTATCCGTCCACCTAAAGAAGGTGAGAAATACTTTCCTTTAGTGAAAGTTGATAGAATCAATGGTCGTACACCGGAAGAAGTTCGCGACCGTGTTCCGTTCGACCATCTGACTCCGCTTTTCCCCGATGAGAAGTTTATGCTCACCGCCCGTAAAGCGCCCAAAGTATACGATCATATTGCCGTTCGTGTAGTTGATTTATTCTCTCCCATCGGTAAAGGACAGCGCGGATTGATCGTTGCACAACCTAAAACAGGTAAGACCATGTTGTTGAAGGATATTGCCAACGCCATAGCAGCCAACCATCCCGAAGTGTACATGATTATCCTTTTAATAGACGAACGCCCTGAAGAAGTTACCGACATGGCCCGAAGCGTTGATGCGGAAGTCATAGCCTCAACATTCGACGAACCGGCGGAACGCCATGTAAAGATTGCCGAAATTGTTTTAAACAAGTCAAAACGTATGGTGGAATGTGGTCATGATGTCGTTATATTGTTAGACTCCATCACGCGGTTGGCGCGCGCATACAATACAGTTCAACCTGCATCGGGAAAGGTTCTGTCCGGAGGTGTAGATGCGAATGCATTACAAAAACCGAAACGTTTTTTTGGCGCTGCACGTAATATTGAGAATGGAGGAAGCCTGACAATTCTTGCAACAGCTCTTACGGAAACCGGATCGAAAATGGACGATGTTATCTTCGAAGAATTTAAAGGTACCGGTAATATGGAATTGCAATTAGATCGCAAATTGTCCAACAAACGCATCTATCCTGCTGTTGATATTATTGCATCAAGCACCCGCCGTGACGATTTACTGCAAGACGAAAGTACAGTAAATCGCATGTGGATACTACGTAAATATTTATCGGATATGAATTCCATCGAAGCGATGGAATTTGTAAAAAAACGAATGGAACAAACCTACGACAATATGGAATTCCTCGCCTCCATGAATGGTTGAGGAATCCCGGTGATTTAATCCCTGTTTGAGAAATATTTCATAAATTGAGCCCGTTCATACATGTTCGGGCTTTCTATATGTGCATAGTTGAGTTTGCCTTTAAATTGAGACAAAGAGTAATATTGTGTTTGATTCATCCATTCTTCTATGCAGGTAAGAATCTGAGAAATAATTTCCGGGCCATGCGTATAAATGGCGCTGACCATTTGTATGGCAGAAGCGCCGGCCAACAAACATTTCACAACGTCTTCCCAATCATGAATCCCCGTTGATGCAGCAATGCTGATATCCGGGATTTTACCGGAAACTATAGCCGTCCAACGCAACGTATCACTCAAATCGGAATGTTTGCTGAAAACATTTCCCGATACGATTTGCATGGTATTGATATTGATATCCGGTTGATAAAAACGATTAAAAAGCACAACGCCATCTGCACCGTTTATCTTCAATAAATGAATCATTGCCGGAATATTTGCAAAAGATTTTCCTATTTTCACAATAACGGGAATGGAAACTGTTTCCTTCACTTTACGAATAATATTCACGTACACGGCACAATTCGCCTCATAATCGTACATGAGGTCTGTATCCATAAAATATATGTTCAGTTCGATAGCGTCGGCTCCTGCTAACTCTACCTGATGAGCAAAATCAATCCACATATCTGCTTTATAGCAGTTGATGCTGGCAATAATAGGGATAGCACAAATGGCCTTGGATTTTTTTATAACTTCCAGATATTGATTTACCTGATTTGCCTTCACATATTCGTGAATGTAATCTGCAGCTTCCGAAGAATCCGATTCTTTCCATAAGGAATCACTTTGCATCTCAATTTGTTCTTCAAAAAGAGATTTTAAAACCACAGCGCCGGCGCCGGCCTTTTCATATTCTTTTATTCTATCCGGCATGGAAGTTAGCCCCGAACTTCCCACGATAAGCGGGTTTCGGAGTGTTAATCCTGCATATTTAGTCCTGATATCTATCATGATTCATAACTCTTTAAATTAAACTGAACTTACACAGACAAATATACATACTTATTTGATTAAACTTATGTTTTTGTCCTGTTTACTCAATACCTTTCTCCAAAAATATAGCTTCCTATCCGTACCATTGTACTACCTTCGCTCACGGCAATCTCATAATCATCTGTCATTCCCATAGATAATTCCGTAAAATAATCACAGTTTGCAAAGAAAGATGATTTAAATTCTTGAAAAAAGGAACATAGCGAACGAAATTCTTTTCTTACCTGTTCTTTCTCATCTGTAAATGTCGCCATTCCCATAAGGCCACAAATACGAATATTCGGATAAGCGGTCATATCTTCTTTTTCCAACATATTTCTACATTCTTCCGGGATAAATCCATGTTTGCTCTTTTCCCTTGCAATATGGATTTCTAATAGTACATGAATGATACGCAATTGCTTACCCGCTTGTTTATCTATTTCCTGTAATAACTTTAGCGAATCTACACTGTGAATGGTATGCACAAAAGGTGCAATATCTTTCACCTTGTTTTTCTGTAATGAACCGATAAAATGCCATTCAATATCATCCGGTAAAACTTTTTGTTTTGCAATTAACTCCTGTGCCCGATTCTCACCTAAAAGTCGCAAGCCGGTCTCATAAGCTTCCATTATAGCTTCCACAGAACGAAATTTTGATACAGCTATAAGTTTTACATTGGATGGTAGTTTATTTCTTAAAAAGGCGATTCTGGAACTTACACTCATTTTTCTTGTACCGTATAAGGGAAAATATCCAACAGCGCTGTTTCCGTTACCATTGCGATAGTATAATCTGCCATTGTACCTTTCATACCATCTTCCATCACCGCTATGGCGTCTTTCAAAGTGGAGGCTTGCGCCAACATCTGCGAGGCGCTTTTTTTCTCCGCGCCACTCTTTTCGTCCAATGTAATAAAGAACACTTTTATCCGATAAAAACGGTCTCCATTCTCATTAAAAAATATCTCGGAAAAACGCGCACGTTTAATATCCGTTACCGTAAATTCACCGGTAATATAAGGACGCATTTCTTCAATTATACGTGCTTCGGCCTCTGTAAAAGACAGAGCATCTACTAAATAAGGTTCTGTCACTTTCTTTTGTATTCCATTCTCAAGTATCTTCTCGTACGAGACCTTACATTCAAACCAATTGTGCATAGTGTTTTGTGTATAATAAATTATTTATGAAAAAATATAAGCAAATATACAAATTATATGAGATGAAAGTATGCATATCCGATTATTTAATTACTTTTGCTTCCGATATAATAATTGTTTAACAATAAAAAGGAAAAAATTATGGCTAGACACAAATTAACTGAAGAAGAAAAGGCGGCAAGACGCTTGTCGAAAGAACAAGCATTTGATACTGTTGCCAAGTGTTTAAAACATCTTTCTTTTGCTGAGTTAGAGGAAGTCGTTGCTTTATCGTTGCGTTATAAGAAAGAAAAAATCGGGAAAGAAGAACTTCGACTGATTAAAGAAAAAGAAGTTATAGAGCAACAATTGCAAAAACTTAAAGAACTTGACGCAAAATAAAAGCAATTAAAATGACTCTTTGAAAAAGGACAGTTTTTGCAAATTGTCCTTTTTCATTCGTCGGGGAAGATGAAAATTTTCTTCTTCTTAGTGTGTTACTTGTGATATTTGAATCGTTCGGAGTTTGCCCTAATAAATTTGTATAAGGTATGCCTACATACTCCCAGTTTTTTGCACATATATTCGCGGGTATGTTTTTCTCTCATAAATTGTTCTATAAGATCCTCTTTCCCTGTCAATTTACAACATGAAGATTTCTGACCTTTGGGGCGCCCTAAGGTGATTCCTTCTTTTTTCTTTCTGGCTAACGCCTCTTTCGTTCGCTGAGAGATTAGGTTTCGTTCGATTTCGGCGCTTAGACTGAAGGCAAAAGCCAAAATCTTACTACTAATATTGTTCCCCAACTCATACTTTTCTTTTATTGTGTGGACAATGATTCCCCGTTCCATGCATTGATGCAAAAAACTCATTATTTGCATCAAATTACGTCCCAGACGAGATAGTTCGGAGGTTACTAATTCGTCACCCACCTTTACTTGTTTGAGTAGTTGTCCTAATTGTCTGTCTTCTACATTGAGACTTCCGCTAACAGTCTCTTCTACCCAACAATCAACACTCAGCCCATGTATAGACAGATAATTAATAATCTCAAATCGTTGATTTTCGGTACTCTGTTTATCTGTACTCACTCTGACATACCCGTATATCATAATTTTAAATTTTAAATAATACACAAGTTTAATAGAATTTATTCAAATAACGCGATTTATAATCATATATATTTTCCATAGGGAGACAGGTATATTTATCTTGAAGATGATTTTTTCTTGGGTTTAGAAAAATGTTTATCGTTTCACTATTTTGTGTTCGCTCCGGCCATAGAGGGTCTGGACAGACAGGATATAAATACCCGGAGGTAAATGGTGGACAGGAAATGAGAGATGGGTATTCTCGGAATTGTAAAAATTCAGTTCTCCTGCCGGATGACCGGATATGTCGAAAAGTCTGACTGTTTTCAAGGGAGTATTGTCTGCAGAAAAGATATCAATGGTTGCTCCGTTGCCGGAGATGGATACATTGACGGCTGTTGGACGTATGTTGTTTATTACAGGTTCATTGGATGTTTGGAGTGAAACTTCTACCGGTAGTTCAACGATGGTTTCTCCCATTCCACGTACCGGTTTCCATTCCCCGTCAATGCCCGTAGAATTGTAGAACATACGAATTTTATCGCCTTTTTCTATTTTTTCCGTGATGGTATACGTTTCTCCGGTATCATCGTATAAGACATAATTGGCCTTCAGGCTGTATGGGAATACGTCGAATTTTATTTTGTGATTCCCATTTTTATCTACAACGAAAAATCCCATAGTTCCGTCGAAGTCTCTCCTGCCATAGTCGAATATATAAGAGAAACGGAGATTGAACGGCTGTCCCTGAGTAATGATATCCGCGTTGGTACTCAGGCCGTAGACTTTAAATCTTTCATCTTCAATATCACCTTCTTCCAGGAAGTAAAATTCATGATTCGGGAGCGATCGATTGCTCGTTTTTCTTTTCAGACCGATGATGGCATCCTGCTCGAATGCATATCCCTCTCCGTCTGTACTTCCTCCTGCTCCTTGCCATTGGGGGTCTAAGCTCGATAACAGATAGTATCCGTTGGCCAGACCACTCCATCCCCAATTTACATGAAAATAGTTCTGGGAGTTATAACCATCTATCACGAATAGATGACCTTCCTCGTTCTTTGTGACGCCTCCGTACAACAAAGGGCGGCTTTCGTTCAATTCATTCCGAATCAACTCATTCCACTCGGATGTTGTGTATAAGTTTCTGTAAACCATATAGGCTCCTTTATCGTAGCCAAAATATGCGGTTAAAGCATTGACGGCATCCCATGTGGTAGTTCCACTTCCATCGTAGGTATAATCCATATTAGTGGCTACGCCACAATGGTAAATCAAAGTAGCTACGGCATTTTCCTGTTCGGATGTCCAGCGTCGGTTATAGGTATCCGGCATATTCTCCCAATGATAGGTTACATTAAAATTGGCTTTGACGGGTATTTTTTTACTCTGAGTTGTGTAAGCATTACTTCCTGTACCTTTTTCCGGCCACTGATGGTATTTCATAAGGATTCCCATAGCTGTGGCCACGCAGCCGGCAAGCGCCGGCTCTCCCGAATCTACCGGGCACAGGTCGTTGAATGGTTGTACCTGATCCCAATTGGCTGTTGGCAAAAGAACGACAGAAGATTCTGCTTTGGTCGTTCCTTCCAATAAGGCATTCCATTCTTCCCGGACTTCGGCAGAAGAGTCGTACGCTTTTTCTATTATATAAGATATTTCCTTTTCGTAAAACAACAGCCAATTCTTCAGGTTGCTTGGCATGGAATGGGTCTGAAACATTCCTTTGTCGGCATAGGCCAAGACGGGATGGGTAGTATCGTCTCCCGAAACCATCACAAAACCTCCGTCGTTTTCTACGTTATATACATAAAACAGGGGATTTCCGGCAGAACGTAACTCAGGCTCCGCGGCTGTTGCTGTATAGACTAATTGTATGGTAAGAGCGTTGCGCAAATCACGACGACTTGAAACAAAGTTGGTGGCTATACGAAACGCCTTGTCCTGTTCTACTACTTTTGCTACGGAATCTGTTCCTACGAACAACAGAAGGAACAATGCAATGCTGATTTCTCTTTTCATGGCCTGTTTATGTGTAAATTAGTATCTTCTTTCTATCACTGCCCCAGGGTAGTAATGTGTTAGTATGCATGTATAGTCATATCCTTGCGTCCCCATAACGGCAGCGCCTATCTGACATAATCCTACACCATGTCCCCATCCGGCGCCCGTCAGGACGAAACGTGCCGGGATGTCATTCTCGACGGATTCTTTGTCTATTACAAAAGCGGAACTATACAGGTGAGTTTCCGACAATATGCGTCTAATCTCTAATTCCTTGCCTATGATATAGGTTGAGCGGCTTCCTACTATTTTTAGTTTTTCAATCCGGCCGGAAGCTCCTCGCCGGAGGGGAAGTAAATCCATAATCGCTCCAACATCTATTCCGCTTTTCCGGCGAATCAGTTCGGCTAATTGGGCTTGCGGATAAACCACTCTCCAACGATAAAAATCGGTTGTTTCCTGGTCGTAATGATTCAAAACCTGGCTTAAGATATTTTTATCTTGCGTATTGCAGAAAGCGGGTGGCGAGGTTCGTATCCATTGGTCGGCTTTTTCTTCTACCGTGAGGTCTGGGTAATCCCTGTCTTCGCTGTCGTAGAGGGCTGTAAGGTAAGAATGGGGGACGGGTTCCCACACGTGTTCAAACTTTTCCGTTATCCCTCCGCAACATTTGGAGAAGCGTGTATCGCAAATATCCTCGCCTACAACCAGTATTTGGCCTCTTGTTGTTTGAATAACTTCCTGTACCACGGAAGATGTAGCGCGAGTAATACCTTGATAACGCTGGCAATGGTCGTCTGCACATACGTCGAATACATCGTGGTCTTCCCGGTCGTACCAACGAATTAATTCCTCGTGGGTACGGTATGTGGTTTGATAAACGGATTGGTCTTTGTTGATTAACCGATGTCTTTTGGCTATTTGGGCCAGTAGCCAACTGCGCGATATAACCGCATGGGCTTTCAGAAATTCTGCCGATGCGGTAGCGCTCATTTCGGAAGAGATAACGCTGATTAGATATTCTTCTATATCTATCCGGTTGATAATGATAATCCCCTTTTCGCCGGCTATCAGGTGGAGAGCGCCTCGAAAGCGCTGGTCTTCCTTGCGTTGCCAATGAAAATCTACCCCTATGGTTACGGCTTTCAAGTTGAAGGAAGCTGTCGGCGAGGCCGGTTCGAAAAGAAGCGTATCGTAGAGTTTTCCATTGAATCTAATACGGCCGTCTGCCAACCAAGCTTTCTGCTCTCCGGTCAGGAAGCCCACACTTCCCTCCTGTACATATTCTTCGTTAAATACGAATACGACGCTTTTTTCCGTCATTATGCCTACACGAACAAAGGGTGCTTCCATGACTAAGGGCGGCTAAAATTCTGCACTGTTCGGCGTTCGGGGGAAGGGTATCACATCGCGTATGTTGGCCATGCCGGTCACAAACAGCAGCAAACGTTCAAATCCCAGTCCGAAACCCGAATGTGGGGCTGTTCCAAAACGCCGTGTGTCTAAATACCACCAAATGTCTTTTGTGGGAACATCCATTTCCTGCGCACGCCTCGACAGTTTATCGTAGTCTTCTTCGCGTTGAGACCCTCCGATGATTTCGCCGATTTTGGGAAATAAAACATCCATGGCGCGTACCGTCTTTCCGTCTTCGTTTTGTTTCATATAGAAAGACTTAATTTCTTTGGGATAATCCGTCAGGATAACCGGACATTTAAAGTGGTCTTCCACTAAGTAGCGTTCATGTTCTGCCGCCAGGTCTGCTCCCCAATAAACAGGGAACTCAAACGATTGTCCTTTGGCTATGGCCTCTTCCAGAATATGTATTCCTTCGGTATAGGTCAGACGGATGAAGTTTTGTTTCAACACAAAGTTCAGTCGTTCAATCAGTCCTTTGTCGAACATATTATTTAGAAATTCAATGTCGTCCATGCAATTGTCTAATGCCCAGCGGACGCAATATTTGATAAAGTCTTCGGCCAATTGCATGTTTTCTGTTATCTCGTTGAAGGCTACTTCCGGTTCTATCATCCAAAATTCGGCCAGATGGCGGGGCGTATTGGAGTTCTCGGCGCGAAATGTGGGGCCAAAGGTATAGATGGCTCCCAAGGCCATGGCTGCTAATTCGCCTTCCAATTGTCCGGAGACGGTCAGGCTGGTTTGTTTGCCGAAAAAGTCGTGGGTATAGTCGATGGAACCATGCTCGTCTTTCTTCAAATCGTACAGGTTTAGCGTGGTGACTTGAAACATTTGCCCGGCGCCTTCGCAATCGGAGCCGGTGATAACCGGGGTATGGATATAAAAGAAGCCTCGTTCGTGAAAAAAACGGTGAATGGCCATCGCCATGTGATGGCGGATGCGGAATATGGCGCCAAAGGTGTTGGTACGTGGACGGAGATGGGCTATTTCGCGAAGGAATTCGAGTGTGTGACCTTTCTTCTGCAAAGGGTAAGTCGCGGAGTCGGCCGTACCGTATATCTGAATTTCTTTTGCTTGTATTTCCGCATTTTGTCCCTGTCCGGGCGATTCGGTCAAGATGCCGTTCACGCCAATGCAGGCGCCGGTAGTGATGGGTTTGAGCGTTTCTTCTGCAAAGGTTTCCATGTTCACTACGATTTGTACGTTTTTGATGGTAGAGCCATCGTTCAAGGCAATAAATCCTACTTGTTTGTTTCCTCTGCGGGTGCGAACCCATCCTTTTATATGAACTGTTGTACCGTAGTTTTTAGACTGAAGCACGTCTGCGATTTTTGTTCTGCTAATTGTTTCCATACTGATTAATGTGAAAAAGATAGAGGCCGGTCGAAGCGGCGGATGAACGGTAATCCGACTTTTCGACACGGCGCCTATCTTTTTATTTTGTTCATTCTGTTTATTCAAATGCGCCCATCCGGAGGGCGTTCACTTCTTTCTCATTTAGATAACGCCATTTTCCCCGAGACAGATTCTTTTTTGTCAAGCCGGCAAAATAAACGCGGTCTAATCTCATCACATGATATCCCAACGACTCGAAGATGCGTCGTACAATGCGGTTGCGGCCGGAATGGATTTCTATGCCTACCTGGCTTTTGTCTTCTTCGTTTGCATAGCTGATGGCATCGGCATGCATTTCTCCGTCTTCCAGTTCCAAACCGTTGGCTATTTTTTCCATGTCTTCGATGGCCATGTTCTTATCCAGCCATACGTGATAGATTTTCTTTTTCTTGAACGATGGATGCGTTAGTTTGGAGGCTAAGTCTCCATCGTTTGTAAGCAAAAGTACGCCTGTGGTATTGCGGTCTAAGCGGCCTACGGGATAGATGCGTTCCTGACAGGCGTTTTTTACCAAATCCATTACGATTTTGCGTTCTTGCGGATCGTCGGATGTGGTAACCGTATTTTTGGGTTTGTTCAGCACGATATAGACTTTGCTTTCTATATGTACGGGACGTTCGTTGAACAACACTTCGTCTTGGCGCGTAATTTTTGTTCCTAATTCGGTAATAACCTGTCCGTTTACTTTTATCATTCCCTTCTGGATAAATTCGTCGGCTTCGCGGCGCGAACAAATTCCGGCGTTTGAAAGGAATTTGTTCAGGCGAATCGGTTCGTTCGGGTCGGTCAGCGCTTCTTTGTATTTCAACTGTTTCTGAACGCTGTATTTGGCATTGGGATTATAATCGGGACGGTGTCTTTGTGGCGGGGCGTATCGGTTGTTTCCATAGTTGCCTCCCCGGTTGTTGTTTCCGTATGCCGGTCTGGTATTTCCCCGGTTGTTGTATGAAGGACTCGGGGGGCGTACGTCGCCTACGCGAGGTCTTCTTTTTTTCACTCCGTCGCTGGGAGTAATGTCTCCCGAAGGGGTGGCGGAATACGCTTTTGCGGGCCGTTCGTCATACCCTTGCTGTGGGTGAGGGCGATTGTAGGGTCGGGGCTCGTTGCGGTCGTTCCCATACGGACGGTCGTAATTGTTTCCATACGAGGGGCGATTGCCATACGAGGGGCGGTTGTTGTTGTATCCTCCTCCGCCTCCTCCGCCGTCTCTGTGCTGTCCGTATCCGCTGTTGTTGCCGTAATTGTTGTATCCCCGGTTGTTTCCGCTGTCGCGATTGTCGTACGTACGTGGCCGGCTGGGGCGTTCGCCGTAGGAGGGCCGGTTGTCTCCATAGGAGGATGGCCGGTTGTCGCCGTAGGAGGATGGTCGGTTGTCTCCATAGGAAGATGGTCGGTTGTCTCCATAGGAGGATGGTCGGTTGTAACTGCCTCGGTCGTCTTGCTGGCGATTGTACGGTCTCCCTTCATAGTTCCTTTCAGGTCTTTCATAGCCCTGATTGTACGGTCGTCTGTCACTTCCTTGATCTGTGTTTTCCCGTCTGATACTTGGTATCACTTTTTTGGGACGTGATTCATCTCTTTCTTCTGTGCTCATTTTTGTAAATTAAATATGAAATTAAGTTTTGTTATTGGGTAACCCTCTCGGCTACTCTTTTTATTAATTGTTATATTCCTGTATAATTATAGGTTGATATTGATTTTAATTCTGTTTTTATATGTTCTCCGATTTTCAGGTCGTCGATAAATTGCATAATTGTTTGTTCTGTTATTTCTTCATTGGTGCGGGTTAACGCTCTCAATGCTTCGTACGGTTGAGGATATCCTTCTCGCCTGAGTATGGTTTGAATTCCTTCGGCTACTACGGCGGGGTGTTTCGTCAAATCGCGGCGCAAGATAGCTTTATTTAATAACAATTTGTTCAAACCGATTGTTAAACTTTCCAATGCGATGAGAATATGTGCGATCGGTACGCCGATATTGCGTAGTACGGTAGAGTCGGTAAGGTCTCTTTGCAGGCGGGAAACGGGTAGTTTTTGGGCTATATGCGCCAGCAATGCGTTGGCTACGCCCAGATTGCCTTCCGAGTTTTCGAAATCTATCGGGTTTACTTTATGTGGCATGGCCGACGAGCCGGTTTCTCCTTCTTTTATTTTTTGTTTGAAGTATTCCATCGAAATATATTGCCAGAAGTCCCGGTTCAGGTCTATCAGGATGGTATTGATGCGTTTCAGTCCGTCTAATATGGCGGCAAGGTTGTCGTAATTGGATATTTGGGTGGTGTATTCTTCGCGAACGAGTCCTAATATATCTTCTACGAAGGTGTTGCCGAATTGTTTCCAGTCGTACTGGGGATAGGCTACCTGATGGGCGTTGAAGTTTCCGGTGGCGCCTCCAAATTTGGCTGAGACGGGGATGGCTTTCAAGAGTTTGAGTTGTTGTTCCAGACGATAGACAAACACCGTCACTTCTTTGCCCAAGCGGGTGGGGGAGGCGGGCTGTCCGTGTGTTCTGGCCAGCATGGGGATGTCTTTCCATTCTTCTGCGTAAGAGGTTAATGTGTCTATAATCTTTTGCAATCCGGGGTAGTAGACTTCGTTCAGCGCTTCCTGGAGCGAAAGGGGCACGGAGGTGTTGTTTATATCTTGGGAGGTGAGTCCGAAGTGTACAAATTCCTTATATTTCCGGAGGGACGGCATGGCGTCTATTTTTTCTTTGATGTAATATTCTACGGCTTTTACGTCGTGATTGGTTGTTTTTTCCAGTTCTTTTATGTGCGTGGCCTCTTGGGGCGAGAAGGTTTGGTATATTTCCCTCAAAGCTTGTTTGTTTTCCTCCGTGAGTTGCGGGGAAAATGTGGGGAGAAAGTCTGCCAGTGCGATAAAATACTCTATCTCTACCCTCAACCGGTATTGAATCAGAGCAAATTCGGAAAAATAAGCTGCCAATTTTTGTGTCTTGTTCCTGTACCTTCCATCTACAGGAGAAATGGCTGTAAGCGTTGTTATCGTCATATATTATATCAAATAGTTGGACAAAGTTAAGGATTTTATCCGATATATTGCATTTTATTAGGAAAGAAATTTGAAGGGGGGGATTCTGTTTTTGGGGAAGAAAAGCCCGATATGGTCCTGTTTTCCGTATGAGTCTTTTGGGCGCTCGTTCATCATCGAAAGTGTCTTTTTGCCGTGAAGTTTTAACTGACGGGAAAAAGGCAAGCAATGCACAAGACTGTGCCGCGCGTCGGTATAATTCCGCTATGGAACATGGGTGGATTCGATGTCGCTCCAGGGGCCTTTTTCGCCCCTGGTGTTTTCCCACCGCATGGCGACATCGATGGTTCGACCGCAGTTCTCGCCTTCACATTCGATGATGGCGGGCGATGCGGTATCGAAAACGGAATTTACGAGGTCTTTGTAGTTTACGATGGGGGTTTCGGAGAAAGTCCAACGTATCTCTGCGC
>JAISZY010000056.1 GCA_031284375.1 Tannerellaceae bacterium
ACGATAAACACCCCGAAGGCCGAAGAGATTGCGGTTTATTCCATCGCCGGAGCGCTGCTTTATCAAGGGCGTAAGGCGGCGGGCGAAGCTGTTTTCCGCATCGACCGGCTTCCCAAGGGCGTTTTGATAGTGAAAGGCGAAAGCGGATGGGTAAAGAAAATTGTTCAATGAAATGATTCTTTTGAACCTGAAAATGAGCCTTTTGTCCTTGGGAGCAAGTCTCTTGTTCCCAGGTACGAGTTTCTTGTTCCCGGGTACGAGCCTCTTGTTCCCGGGTACGAGTCTCTTGTTCCTGGGTACGAGCCTCTTGTTCCCGGGTACGCGCTTCTTGTTCCCGGGTACGAGTTTCTTGTTCCCGGGTGCGAGCCTCTTGTTCCCGGGTACGAGCTTCTCGTTCTCGGGTACGAGCTTCTTGGCCCTGGGTACGAGCCTCTCAAACCTGGGGATACATGGTACGTTCTCCTTTGGGGAACGGAGTATAAACTATATATCTGAATGATTATGTCAGACTACATCCCCCGAAAAGACACGGAATTACTTCTGTGGGGGGAAAATTTCTGTACAAGAGTAGCAGATAATGCTACCGACTGGGGGATTCCGACAGCCGAAGTGACCGCTTTGCAGGCGGCTCAGACGGCTTTTGCCGAAATCCTTCCGGCTGCTTCCGGCCCTTTGGCCGACAGCGTTACGATAGAGCGTAAAAATGAAGCTCGTCATGCGCTGGTTGAAAAGATCCGCGGTATGGCTGCTTTCCGGTTGCAAAACCCGATACTTACCAATGCCGACCGTCTCTTGCTGGGGCTTCATGTGCACGACACGAAGCCTACTACGATTCCTGTGCCGACTACCCGCCCCAACTTCGAGCTGAAGGTGACGGATGTTCGTCGCATCGCCGTACATTTTCACGACCAGGACAGCGCCGGCAGGGCGAGGCCCTATGGCGTGAACGGCGCAGTGGTTTACTACGATGTGCTCGACGCTCCGCCGCCTCACCCCGACGCACTTTCGCGCAGCTTGCTGGCTACCCATACGCCGTATACGCTCGAATTTGTAGAAGAAGAGCGTGGCAAAGCGGTGTACGTTGCGCTGCGCTGGCAAAACGAAAAGGGCCAGAAAGGCCCTTGGAGTGAGATAGAAAGCACGGTGGTACCGTAGTTTTATGATGGGGGGCTTTCGGCTAATAAAAGGGTAGTTTGCAGATATGGAAACTCTTTGTAAAAGTATTCGCTGAAAATATTCGCCCCCCTATTTTCTTCTATTTGTTTTGCAGTCCAAAGCTTCCCGTTTGATAGGTGTTTGAGTTGTTCTTCGGTATCCAACCGAATGGCGTAGAGGGAGATTAATTGTTTCACCTTGTCGTTCTCGAAGGTGTAATGAATCATAAAACGGGGTTGTGCCGAGGGGTCGTTTTTCAGTTCTCCGATAATATCCTGTATCAGCGCCTCCCGGCTGTGTCGAAACAGGATATGCTGCCGGAAAGGAATATCCAAGGTATCCGGCGAAACGTAAGCATCTTTTTCTCTCTTCGTAAGATACAACATTCCCTGATACACCACGGCTATGCGCAGCATGGGGTGGTAGTATTTCTTGTGCGACATTTTTTCTACCGAATATGCCACGCTGCCCACCACAAGGCCTTTGTCGTTCAATACCGGCAGCCAGATTTCTTCGCCTAATTTCCGGCTCAGCATATAGACGCGGATTTGTTCGTAAGCAAAAATCGACAGGCCGATGGCCACTCCCACGTAGTGGTAAAAGATGCGTATAAAGCCGGTTCCGCGAAACGAATTTTCGGGCAGATGGGTGCACAGCAAAGCCACAAACAGATAGAGGGTATAGAAGGTTTGGACGATTTGGGAAACGAAAAACGCTTCGTTCAGTACCAAACGGTACAGTGCCTGATGCGGCAGCAGCCAGTCTTTGGAACGCCGGAGGATGCGACGCTTAAAAAAGCCGGTAAAGCCCAGAATGGAGACCAATAGAATTTCTACCACAATGGGGGAATAAATATGGAGGGCTACGTCGAAATTGAAAAAAAGAAAGATAGAGTAACCCACAAAGGTCAGGAAGATGGGGTAGAGCAAAAACTGGTAGATGTCTTTTTTTGCTAAGAAAAGGAAGATCATCATCAGCAAAAAAGTGAGCGCCATGCCGATAAGAAAGGATACGACATACGAAATGTACAGGTCTAAAACCATCGACAACAAGAGGGGAAGAATGCCTATGGCCTGGTTGTTCAGTATCCTTTGTATTCGATTCTTCATAGGTTTCTTTTAAATATGTTTTTCCGCATAGTAGGAAGACCGTACTAAGGGAGCGCTTTCTACGCACCGGAACCCCTTCCGGGCGGCCACTTCTTTATAGAGGTCAAAGAGGGAGGGGGGGATGTATTCGGCCACGGGAATATGCCTGCCCGAAGGCTGGAGGTATTGGCCGATGGTGAGGATGGAGGCGCCGGCCTGTAAGACATCGTCCATGAGTTGGTAGACCTCCCGGGTGGTTTCGCCCAGTCCCACCATGAGGCCGGTTTTGGTTTTTACCTTCCTTCCGGCGATGTGTTTCAGTACGGAAAGGCTTACTTCGTAGCTGGCCGAGCTACGTACGTGGGGCGTTATCCGCCGTACGGTTTCCATATTGTGCGAAATAATTTCGGGCGAAGCGTCGATAACGATATCCAGCAGTTGGGGTTGTCCCTGAAAATCGGGGATAAGCGTTTCGAGGGTGATATGGGGATTGGCTTGTTTGACGGCCCGGATGGTTTTTGCCCAATGCCGGGCGCCGAGGTCGGGCAGGTCGTCGCGGTCGACAGACGTAATCACGGCATGTTTGAGTCCCATCAACCGTATACTTTCCGCCACTTGTTGCGGTTCTTCCGGGTCTAAGGGCATCGGTCTACCGGTAGGGGTATGGCAGAATTTGCAGGCGCGGGTGCAGATATTTCCTCCAATCAGGAAGGAGGCCGTTCCCCGGCTCCAACATTCGCTTTTATTGGGGCATTTTCCGCTACTGCATATCGTGTGCAGCCCGTGCGATGCTACGATGTTTTTTGTTTCTGCAAAGCGGCCTGTTCCTTTTAATCTGCTTTTCAGCCAATCCGGCTTTCGGCTGGACTCCGTCATTTTTTACAGGTTATCGAATAAGAACTCCGACATCCGGGTATAGAGGTGGAAACGGGTATTTCCTCCGGCAATACCGTGATTCCGGTCTTTGTATATCTGCATCTCGAATTGTTTTCCGGCCTGCACTAAGGCTTCGGCGTATTCGAGCGTTTGGTGGAAGTGCACGTTGTCGTCGGCTGTTCCGTGCACCAGCAAGAGTTTGCCTTGCAGGTTCTTTGCCAGTCGGATGGGGGAGGTGGCGGCATATCCGTCGAAGTTCTCTTTGGGCGTGCGCATGTATCGTTCGGTATAGACCGAATCGTAGAATTTCCAGTCGGTAGGCGGCGCCACGGCGATTCCGGCTTTGAAGGTACCGTTGCCTGTCGTCATGGACATCAGGGTGTTGTAGCCTCCAAAGCTCCATCCCCAGATGGCGATGCGGTTTTTGTCTATGTAGGGGAGTTTGCCCAGTTCGTGGGCGGCTTCGGCTTGGTCTCTCGATTCTAATTCTCCCATTCGCAGATACGTGCATTTGCGGAAGGCTTCGCCTCTGGCTCCGGTTCCTCTGCCGTCTACGCTTACTACCAGTATGCCTTTGGCGGCCAGATAATATTCCCATCCAAAGCCGTAGCTGTCTACTACCTCCTGCGAGTTCGGCCCGCTGTATTGCAGCATCACGACGGGGTATTTCTTTGTTTCGCTAAACCCGTTCGGTTTCAGTATCCAGGCGTTTAGCTCGAAATCGGAAGCCGTATGTATTTTGATAAATTCTTTTTTCGGCAGAACATATTGGGACAGGGTGTTTTTCAGGGCGGCATTATCTTGCAAGACACGCAAAACCTTCCCCGATTTGGTTTCGTTCACCGTGATGCTCGCCGGCGTGGAGATATTGGAATAGTGATGGATGTAATACGCGTAATTGGCGCTGAAATCGGCATGGTTTGTTCCTTCGGCGTTGGAGAGTTTGGTTTTTACGCCCTTGGCGTCTATCTTGTAAACCGCCCGACGGAGCGGACTTTCTTCTGCCGATTCGTAATACGCCGTTTGGGTAGCCTCGTCGTATCCACAGAGTTTGGTAACGTCCCACGCCCCCTGGGTAACTTGTCTTTGCATGACTCCGGTGGTTGTATGCAGATAAATATGGGCATATCCGTCTTTTTCGCTTACACAGGTAAAGCCGTTTTTGTGGAACCGGATAGACTTCATCCAATCCGAATCAATATACCGTTCGTTGTCTTCGCGGAGGATGAGGCGGAAAACGCCGCTTTTGGGATTGGCGTAATACATATTAAAGATGTTCTGATGCCGGTTTAGGGTCATAACGGCCAATTGTTCGGGATTGTGGGTAAATACGATAGAGGGGATATAGCTTTCGTTGTCTACGGGTACGTTGAGTGTTTTTGTATCTTTCGTGGGCACGTTGTAGGAATGGAGGGTCACTTTCGAATTGGCTTCGCCGGCCTTGGGATATTTGAAGCGGTAGTAATCCGGATACGTTCCGTTTCCATACACCTGCATGGAGAACTCCGGCACGTCGGTTTCGTCGAAACGAACAAAAGCCAGGATTTCGCTGTCGGCCGACCAGGCCATCAGATTCGTTACCGAAAATTCTTCTTCGTACACCCAATCCGTTATACCGTTGCGTATTTTGTTTGTTTCTCCGTCTTTGGTTACCTGCACTTCGGTATCGAAATCGAATTTCTTTATCCATATATTATTATCTCTCACAAAGGCGCACATACGTCCGTCGGGCGAAAAAGTTGGAATCATCAACTTCCCCGGTTGGTCGGACAGAGGTTTCACATAGTTACGTCGCACATCATAATCGTATACCGAAGCCCGGAAGGAGCGTCGATAGATATATTCCGTTTCACGCCACACAAGAACACGATGCCCCGTACTGCTAATCATATAGCCCTCGAAGGTTTCAAACGGACATTCTCTTGCCGTTCGGGCGTTGAACAAGGTATCGACCGGTTCGCCCGTTCGGTAGGCATACGTTACAATCATATTCCGTTCCCGGTTCATTGCCGTATAATGCTCTCCGTCGGGCAACGACCGCATCTCACCCACATTTGTTTCCTGCCGGAACACCCCATCCGTCACTTCCTTCAAGGTAACTTCTTTCCCTCTCACCTGAGCCGAGAGAGAACCTGCCATAATTGTTGAAAACAAAAAATAAAAAACCGACCGTTTCATGAATTTAATTCTAAGTTTGAAAAATGAAACACAAACATACATGAAAATTTTCTGAATCACAAGTTCCACAAAATCTTCCGACCCACCGGGGGGGGGGGGGG
>JAISZY010000075.1 GCA_031284375.1 Tannerellaceae bacterium
TTTATTCAATACTTTGACAATTGTCTTGAATCTTTTACGTATCTTGCGGCGGAATAACCGGAAGATTTATCTTCCAATATATACTTAATAGACACAAACGATGTTGAAAATTAATATACATCTAAGAATTTTAGAGCGATTACGCAATGCGGAGCATTACGATTTAATGAATCGTATCATCGCTAATGTAGAAGGTATCAGCATGAAACCGGCGAGCCTTTTGCCGATGTGGAATGCCTTCAAAGAGGCTTTCGAGAGGGAAAATCTTGTATTCAGATGGGCGGCCAGAGTAAGAGAAACCGACGCGATTGTAGCTGCGCACAAGAAACGTAAGGCAACCTATATGGCGATTAAATATCTTATCGAAGCGGCTTCTTACGGTATAATCCCTTCCGCAAAAGAGGCGGCCGATTCGCTTCTTAGAATGATGGAAAAGTATAAAAGAGCCAATTATATACCCATGAATGAGGCTTCGGCGCTGTACACAAACCTTATCGAAGAATTTGCCGACGAAAGATACGCGGCAAAAGTGGCGCTCATCCCCACGGCGGATGCGGCTATCGTCCGCCTCGACCGGGAAAACGAAACCTTCAAGAACCTGTATGCCATTCGCTCCTTGGGCGAAGAAGAAATGAAGATAAAAGGAACGATGCAGGAAGCCCGGAAAGCAACCAACCGGACATTTATCGTTTGGGCCGAGGCGCTCAACGCTCTCTACCTCATCAACGAAGTGCAGGCGGACAAAGACATGGAAATGAGCGCCACGCTGTACAATATGATTATGGGCGTCGATGCTTACCTCCATCGGCACGAAACCATCTACGCACGCCGCAACCCCAAGGCGCCGGCGGCCTTTACGGAAGAAGATAATGCCTTAAGGCGTGATGAAGATGCTTCAGCGCCTGAGAAATTCTATACTCAATCGTTTTGATGGATACCCCCAGTTTCTTGGCTATCTGAACGTTGGTGAGATGCTCAAAACGACTGAGCTGAAAGGTAGAACGATATGTGTCGGGGAGCATATCAATGGCCTTTTGAATCTGTTCGGCCAATTCGTCTACCAAATAATAATCCGGGTCGTGAAACGGTTCTTCTTCTTCGTATATCGCATCTTCCACGCGCTTATGGTATTGCTGTTTCTTTATCAGATTGATACAGCGATGGCGAACGGCCGTGAATAAATACGACTTCAAAGAAGTTTCTACGAAAAGGAGCTGACGGTTTTCCCACATATCCGCCATCAGCCCCTGTACAATTTCTTCGGCAGAGGCATCGGACACAAAACAGGACGCATATTCGCTCAAGGGAGAATAATACTTGATAAACAATTGCTTGAAAGCGAACGCATCTCCTTCCTGTAGTTTTGCAAGCAATGCGGGGTCGTCCATTGTGCCAGCCTCATTCGGTTTTTATCTCGATAAAAGCATCCGGAAGTCCGGGCGAAGTAGCCCGCAGACGAATGGTTCCGGGCGTTTTGCGGCTTTGCACTACCGCCAGCGCTTTGCCGCCGAAGGCGCGTCGTTCGGGGGTTTTCAGCCCGATGGTATCGTTGGGGTTGCCGTTGTCCGTCCCGGCGATAAAGGCAGGCCCTTCCGCGATGTCGAACCGGATGGGAGGGGATGCGTCCGGAACAAGGTGGCCGTCTTTGTCGCGAATCTCTGCCGTAACAAACGAAAGGTCTACGCCATTGGCCGAAAGAACGTCTCGGTCGGGCTTCAAAACAATGCGCGCCGGCGTATCGGCCGTATGCATCTCGCGCGTAAGAACCTCTTTTCCTCCCTTGCGGGATACAGCCCGGAGAACGCCCGGCTGAAAGGCAACGCGCCAGGAAACGTGAAAGGTGGTGTCGGTTTTGGTTTGCGCTCCCAGACTCTTGCCGTTGAGGTAAAGCTCCACCTCGTCGGCCTGATTGTAGTAAGCCCATACGTCTACCTCCTCCCCTGCTTGCCAATTCCAGTGCGGGAAGAGGTGCAGCACCGGCTTGTCCGTCCATTCGCTCTGATACATATAATAGACATCTTTGGGGAAACCGGCCAGGTCTACGATTCCGAAGAAGCTGCTTCTGCTGGGCCATCCGTAGGGCGTAGGTTCGCCTATGTAGTCGAAGCCCGTCCAGATAAACATCCCGGCCACGTGGGGCAGTCGTTTTACTTCGCGCCAGGAAACCTCGTGGGTCGAGCCCCAGGGAACGTGGCAGTTGTCGTAGGCCGAACAGATATGTTCCTGCCGCCGGTAGGGTTTGTCCCAACTATCGGGGCGTATAAACATACTGTCGGAAGGCATCTCGTATATCCCCCGGCTCATCAGTGCGGAAGTCGATTCGCTTACGATAAGTTTTTGCCCCGGAAAGTTGCGGAGAAAAGGTTCGTAATCGGCTTCGTGGTAATTGAATCCGTACACGTCGAGCGCGCCGGAGCGGAAGAGGTGATTGGAGGCTCCGGTATGGTTGTTGCCGGCCGTAATTACGCGCGTGGCGTCCAGCTCGCGGACTACGGAGGCCAGCACGGAGGTAATGAGCGCCTGCGGAGTGAGGTCTTCCGTCGTTGCCTCATGCCCGTCCAGCCGTTGGCCGGCATTGAGAAGAAGGTTTGTTTGGTCGAGGGTAAGCGTATCGGCCGTGGCATCCGTCCATTGTTCAAGCACTTCGTTGCCGATGCTCCACATGAAGACGGAAGGATGGTTGCGGTCTCGGCGGATATGGTCGCTAAGGTCCCGGCGATACCATTGGTCGAAAGAACGGGCATAATCGAAGCGCGACTTTCTTCGGCGCCACATATCGAAGGTTTCGTCCTGCACTAAGATGCCGAGGCGGTCGCAAAGCTCCAGCAGTTCCGGCGCCGGCGGGTTGTGGCTGGTTCGGATGGCATTGACGCCCATATCTTTCATGATAGTGAGCTGCCGTTCTATCGCCCTAAGGTTTACGGCCGTGCCGAGGCATCCCAGGTCGTGATGGAGACATACGCCGAGAATCTTCAACGGCCGTCCGTTGAGGTAGAATCCGGTTTGCGCATCCCATCGGAAGGAACGAATGCCGAAGGTTGTTTCGTAGCGGTCGAGCGTTGCGCCTTTCTCGCGCACTTCGGTTACGGCGGTATAGAGGTGGGGAGCCGTCACGTCCCAGCGTTGCGGATGGTCGATGATTTGTTCCTGCGTAAGGGTGGTCTGCGTTTCGCCTCGAAAGGAAACGGGAGAAACGGTTTGCGCCACCATCTGTCCGGAGGGGTCTCGGAAGGTCGTTGCCACTTCGACGGCGATGGGTTTCCCCTGATTCCGCAGCGTGGTTTGTATCCGGACTAAGGTTTTACCCTCCGGCGTTTCGGACGACGTAACGTATGTACCCCAGGCGTCTACATGCACGCGACCGGTTTTGAGCAGCCTCACGTTTCGGTAGATGCCCGAACCGGAATACCACCGGGAGTTGGGTTGCTGCGAATTGTCGGCCAGAACAACCAGGAGGTTATCGGCTCCGAAGCGCAGGTAGGGCGTCAGTTCGTACGAAAAGGATACGTATCCATTGGGACGGAATCCCAGCAGATGACCGTTTATCCATAGCTTGCTGTTGCAGTAAATACCGTCAAATTCGATAAAGATTTTCTTGTCTTTATCCGCTTGGGTCAGGGAGAAATGTTTGCGATACCATCCCATACCTCCCGGCAGAGCGCCTCCGCCGGTACCGGCGGGATTTCTACGGTCGAAATTGGCCTCGATACTCCAGTCGTGCGGGAGGTCGAGCCATCGCCAGCCGGCCTCGTCCGTTTGCGGGGCGAGAGCGGCGGCGGAATCGGTTGTCAGCGCAAAACGCCATCCTTCGTTAAACGGCAGGGTTTCGCGGGCCGAAGCGAGCGAGAGCGTGGCGGACATCAGGAGGACGAGGGCGGAAAGATGCAGCGTTCTCATGGCTTTTCGGGTTGTGGCGACGCTATCTCCATCTTGTCGCCTTTGTACGCTACGCGGAAGGTTTCGCCTTCCGGTTTTTCCGGCGAGATGAAGAGCACGGTTATGTTTCGTTCGGAAATCATGCCGGGATAAGCGCCTTGCCGGGGGCCGATGGCGAGCGTTCCTTCGCTGTGATTGTAGTGGAAATCGACGGTACTGCATTGACCTTTCTCGTAATCGTAGGTTGTGCCGTTGTCTTCATAGAGGGTGAAGGAGGCGTCGGCGCCTTGGTAGACATAGAGGGTGAGGTCTTTCTGGACGTCGGCGGTAGATTGCACCACCTCGCCGGCTGGGATGATGGAACCGCCGCGCACGTAGAGGGGGATGCGTTCGTAGGGGGCATCGACCGTTTTCCGGAGTCCGCCGGCAAAGCTTTCGCCCGTATAGAAATCATACCATAGTCCTTCGGGAAAATACACGGAGCGGCTCCGGGCTTTGTAGGTGTAGACGGGGCAGACCATCAGGGCGGGGCCGAACATGTATTGGTCGTCTACGTTGTAGGTAGCCGGATTGGTGGGATAATCCATCGGCAGGGCGCGCATGAGGGTGTAATCGTTGAACCAGGTCATGCCCGCCAAGCTGTATATATAAGGTATCAGGCGATAGCGCAGCTCGTTGTAATATTTCATGGCTTGCCAGGTGGGAGAGCCTTGGGGCGATATGTTGTATATCTCGCGGTAAGGGTATTGTCCGTGACTGCGGAAAAGGGGACAGAAAGCGCCGAACTGGTACCAACGGAGGTTCAGCTCCCGCCATTCGTTCAAATCCTCGCTCCCTTCCTTGGCCTGTTCGTAGCGGCGTTCTACGCAGAATCCCCCGATGTCCATCGTCCAATAGGGAATCCCGGAGAGGGCGAAGTTCATCCCCGCGCTGATTTGGGCTTTCATATCCTCCCAACGGGTGGCGATGTCGCCGCTCCAGGTAGCCGTAGAATACCGTTGCAGGCCGGCAAAGCCCGAACGGGTGAGCAGAAAGACGCGGTCGTTGGGGTTTACGCCTCGCTGTCCGTCGTAGATAGCCTCGGCATTGACTAAGGCATAGGCGTTGAAAAACTTGGCCGAAGGGCCTAAGAAGGTTGGGCCGCAGAGTTTCTGCCGGTATTCCACGTCGTGATTATCCTGTACGTTCGGTTCGGAAGCATCCATCCACCAAGCGTCTATTCCGAGGCTGTAAAGATGTTCGTTCATCTGCTGCCAGAAGAGTTTGCGCGCTTCGGGGTTGTAGGCATCGTAGAAAGAGCCGATGTAGCCGGGGTAAATCCAGTCGCGGATGCTGTCTTTCACAGCTTGTTGATACATGGCGCCTAAGCTGTCTAATTCCTTGTAATGCTCGGTGGTGGCGTAGAACTTCGGCCAGACGGAAATCATCAGACGCGCCTTCCTGTCGTGCACCTGCCTCACCATGCCGGCGGGGTCGGGATAGCGTGCAGCGTCGAACTCGTGACTGCCCCAGGCGTCGCGCGGCCAATAGTTCCAGTCCTGCACAATCACGTCCAACGGCACCTGCTGCCGGCGATATTCATCGACCGTAGCGACCACCTCCTCTTGGGTTTTATAATGCTCGCGACTGAGCCAATAACCCATCGCCCATTTGGGCATAATCTGGCTCTTGCCCGTCACGGCGCGGTATCCGCTTATGACGTCGTCGGGCGTATTTCCCCGGATAAAATAATAATCGATACCGTCTCCCATCTCACTCCAAAAGGCCAGTCGGTTTTGTTCTTCTTCCGGAATGGGGCTAAGTACCTTGAGTCCGAGGTAAGACACATTTCCGTCCGGCAGCCATTCGATGCGCAGGGGATAGGATTTGCCTTTTTCCATCGTCAACTTGAATTTATAATCATTCGGATTCCAAGCCGTGCGCCAGCGTTCGGTCGCCACCTCGCGTTCGTCGATAAAGACCTTTACATAGCCGGCATAATGGAGTTTAAAATGATGGACCCCCGTTTCGTTCGGCGTCAAGCTGCCTTCCCAGCGCGCCGCACTCTTGCCTCGCGGGAAACGTTCGGGCAGGTTGCGTATGGTGGCGAGGTATTCGTAATCGACGGAAGCCTCCGTGCGGGTAGTGTGATAGGCCGTACCGTCGCGTCCCTGCGAGGAGTACGAGGCCGTAATGCCGCCTTCCTTGCCGTCGGCGTCGCACAGTGTGAACACCTCGTCCAGATTCGCATACGGCCGGGCGTCGCCGAAACGGCTGAGGGAGTAGTTGTGCCAAAGCACGCCGTAGCCTTTGGTGGAAACGATAAGGGGAACGCTTACCTTGGTGTTGTACTGGAAGAGTTCTTCGTTGCGCCCTTTGTAGTTAAATTCATCGCTCTGATGCTGCCCCAGTCCATAGAGAGCTTCGTCCTTCACGTCCTCGAAGACCTGTCGCACGGCATATCCCGCAACGCCTTCCACTTCGATGGGTTGAAACGATTTGCCTCCTCCCTGTTTCTCGCTCAGGATAAGACGCCCGTCGAGGTCGGTAAACCAGACCTCTCCCGTTGTTTGCAAAAGAGCGGCACGGGTCGTAGCCGTACACAACAGCACCGTATCCCCGCTCCGGGCAATGGTGAAGGGCGGGACATTGTACGCTTTCGTATCCTTTATCAGGTTGACACCTTCCGTAATACCCGCTGTCGGCGAGGCCGTGACCCGTATCACATTATCGGTAATGACCTGCAAGCGTACCGTCTTCGCATCCCCGGCGCTTATTTTTACTATCACGCCATCTTTGGCGTGTTGCACGCCGGACGTGCAACCTGTCAGGAACAGGAGTGCGGCTGCAAGATGAGATAATGCTTTCTTGTTTTTCATCAGATGATATAAATATATTTAGTGGGTAAAGATATGGCAAAAAAGCTTCACGGAAAGACCCGTGAAGCTTTAAATACATTCGGAAAGATTAATATCCCGGATTCTGGTCGGTCGATTCGATAGCGTCGTTGGTCAGGATTTCCTTCTCCGGGATGGGGTATAACATCTTGTTCGGATTATGATCGAAATCGCGGTAAGTATGCCAGTCGTCATACGCTCCGTTCGGGTCAACTTTGGGATTAGTTCCTACATTCTTCGGATATTCTCGTTCAATAAATTCATCCAACAAACCGGAACGTTTCAGGTCGTAGAAGAAACTATATTCCGCATTAAACTCGTGGCGGCGTTCCATATTGACGGCAACCAGCCAGGTTTCTGCCGCATATCCTTTATCTGCTTTATATTGGTTGTAATATCCCTGTGCATCCGGCGCCTGTACGGTTTCCGTTTGCATAGGAATCGGATAATCCGGGTCGTTTAACGTTACTTCCAGGTTTCCAAAAGCACGCTCTCTCACTTGGTTTATTACATTCCATCCCGTTGTTGCATCACTTGTTCGGAAACAACATTCGGCATAATCCAGTAAAACCTCTGCATAGCGGAGCGCGCGTATGGCAAAAGGTTCGTTGATGGTAGACCAGTAATCGCATTTCCTTCTCCAGTATTTCACGCTGGAAATATTCGGCATAAACTCGCTCCCGGTTTTTACCTTCGACGCGCTTACGTCGCCGATTGTTTCTTCCGTCCACGGGTTTGTTTCCCCCAAGGCAACCATAGAGGCCTGACGGCGCCGGTCTCCTTCTTCAAAGGATTTATAACATTCCCAAGAGATGAACAAAGACCCCCATCCGTTATATTCCATCGATGCGGTGCTGTAAGACACCCACATATAATGGTCTTCCTGCGGAGACCAGCCATTGTTTCCGCCCATGTTATTACCCCAATCAGACCACAGGACTACGGCAAAAACATCTTCCGGCGTCCAGGCCGTTTCCGGGTCAAAGAGGTAACTGTAGCAGGGGAGCAAAGAATAGACGCCACTGTCTATCACTTGCTTGAATAAGGCTTTTGCTTCGTCGTACTTTCCCTGATACATTTTGGCTATTGCCTGATAACTGAGGCAGAATCCTTTGGTGATACGTCCGTAGTTGCCGTTGATGGGTGCCCAGTCCAAGACGGCTGCGGCGGCGGCCAGGTCGTTCACAATCTGCTCCCATGTTCCGTCTTCCGTTTCGGGGCGAGGTTTGGATGGGGTATTGGAATACGTTTCTCCCGCCTGCAACATGGGGATACGTCCGAAGTTTTTGGCTAAACTCAAGTAATTCCATGCTCGGATGGCTAAGACTTGCGCTTCCATTTCCTTTTTGGTTTTCTCTCCTTCGGCAAACAGGGAGTTATCCATATCCGCCAAGCCGGCCAGGAAAATATTGCAACGGGAAATGGCGCTGTAATGTCCAATCCAAACCTGTTCAAATTCGGGGCTGGAGGCTGTCCAATCCTGTGTACAATAGGTTTTATCCCATCCGCTGGCTTGCGTGTCCATCGTTGGATGGTTGGCCAGCATAAACTGAGGTTTAAACCCCCACATAGACAAATCTGTCGCTGCGCCTTGCTTGGTGGGATAGAAGGTATCGTAGCACCCCGTCAAACCGGCTTGCGCATTTTCTTCACTGTCAAACATCATATCTCCGGGGAGGATGTCGTAATAATCCACCTTCAGATAGTCGCTACAGGAATTGGTCGCAAACAGCGCCAATCCTATGAATAGGTATGAATAGATTGTTTTCATAAGTCATTAATTTTATTCGTTGGATAATAGGTTAGAATTGCACGCTCAAACCGCATGTGAAAGAAGTCGGGTAAGGATATCGTCCGCTGTCGAAGCCGGTGCGTAATACGCTATTCGCCCTCCCCGGCCTATCGACGTTTCCTACTTCGGGATCTCCATATTTCTTATACCCGGAGAAGGTTGCAATGTTTTCCACAGAGGCAAATATCCGGGCGCCTGTCATTTTCAGCGGTTTCAACAACGATTTCGGGAAAGTATATCCTATCTGCACATTGGCTATCTTGAAGAAATCGCCGTTTTTCAGGTAAGCGTCGGAGGCTCTCATGTTCAAATTCCGGTCTACAATAGTAAGGCGCGGATATTCTGTACTTTGATTTCCCGGCGTCCAGGCATTGTTGATATACTCTTTCAGGGTATTCTGTACACCTCCGGCCGTTTTATACAGTTGGGTCATCTTCATAGAAGCATAGGAGTAAATATCCATCCCTGCCACTCCATAGAGATAAATCATTGCATCAAAGTTTTTATATCCGGCCGTTAAGGTCAGTCCGTAGTTCAAGTCCGGGAACCCGTTTCCGAGTACCGCTCTATCCAGCCCGTCGATATGTCCGTCTTCGTTCACGTCTTTGTATTTGTAATCGCCTGGAACTGTGGTTTGCAACTGATAGGCCGTTATCACCCCGCCGGTCATATCCGACACCCGTTGATTCAAGGCGTCTATTTCCGCCTGCGTTTGGAAGATTCCATCCACCTGGTAGCCGTAATAGGAACCTACCGCGTATCCATTCTGCGTAACGGAATGTTCGCTCCAGTTATCCCCGTCGTCCACGTCGCTGTGGTAGATTGGGTCGCCTACGTCGATGACTTCATTCTTGAGCGTTGAGCCGGACAGGGTTGCTCCGAAATTCCAGTCGCCCATGCGCTTGTTGTAAACGATATTAAATTCCAATCCCGTATTCCGTATATGTCCGGCATTGGTGTATATCTGGCTGAAACCGGTAGACGGGCGCATACTGCGGTACAGAAGAAGATCTTTGGAATCGCGGACAAAGTAATCCAGCGTAATATTCAGGCCATTGTTGAGCAGACCTATATCAAGACCTACGTTGGTTTGGGTATTGGTTTCCCATTTCAGGTTTGTATCGATTTCTTTCAATTGGGCATAGCCGACCTCTTTGGTGTAATCGCCCGTGTAGCCGTTCAGGCCTCCCCAGTCGTAAGAAACGCGATAGGAAGAGAGCTGCGCCTGGGAGAGGTTGGTCGCATCGCCTGCATTACCGGTCTGTCCCCATCCGATGCGCAGTTTCAGGTTGCTGAAAACATCCAGATTTTTCACAAACTCTTCTTCCGATAAACGCCATGCCACCGTAGCCGAGGGGAATGTTCCCCAGCGATTCCCCATCCCGAAATTGGAAGAACCGTCGCGACGAACGGTAGCCGTAGCAATGTAGCGGTCCATCAGCGAATACATGGCGCGTCCATAGTAGGAAATATAACGTGTCTGAATATTGTATCCTCCATTACCGGTACGGGAAGACTGGTCGCTTGTGAGGTCTATCTGACGGTAGCCGTCCGATATAAAATCCTTCGCGCTCGTTTCAACCCAATGACGCCATGAGTTGCTGACGGTATTACCGGCCATAAGCGTCAGGTTATTACTTTCATTTTTCCAATTGTAGGTGAAATAACTTTCCAGAGCCGTATTATTGGATTGGTTCTGACTAAGCGAAAAACTATTGACGGGACTGGACGAAGGGACGCGATAATTCACTATCGAGAATTCGCTGTTGTCCTGAGCTGTAAGATGGTAAGAGCCGATTGTCCGGAAGGATAATCCTTTGAAGAGTTTTAAGTCCAGATAGGCGCTGCCCAAAATCGTATTCCCGTACGAAGGCGTCATGTCTGCTTCTTTCCGGGATGCATACGGATTGTCTTGTCCTTTCTGGATATCGCCTTCGCCGGACGTCTGCATAAAGCCGTAATAAGAACCGTCTGCCGCCTGTTCGTTGTAATCGTGACTGATAAATTCGCCCGTAACTTCGTCTACATAATCCATCGTTGGCGTCAGGATTGCATAGTTGCGGAGGTTGCCGGTTATATTTCTTTCATTATGCTGGAAGGAGAGGTTTCCGCCAACTTCGATAAAATCCAACTTGTATACCGTACCGGCACGAGCCGTGAGACGGGAATAGTGGGTGTCAATCACAACGCCTTCGTTTTCCAAATATCCGATAGAGAACGTAGATTGCGTTTTCTCCGTCCCACCGGAAACGGATAACATATAATTCTGCCGGAAAGCCGTCTTTGTCATAGCATCCTGCCAGTCAATATCCCTCAGTTTGTTCACATAGTTTTCGCCAAAAGCCTGATTGGTGAGAACCGAACCATCATTGGCACGTGCCTGGCGAATAGAATAAGCGAACAGTTCTGCATCGGCCACATCCAGTTTAGTTGCCATATTTTGCAAACCAAAATTGGCCGAGAAATTGATGCTTGTTTTCCCTCGTTCTCCTTTTTTGGTAGTGACTAAAATAACGCCATTTGCGCCGCGGGCGCCATAGATTGCCGTAGCCGAAGCGTCTTTCAGGATCTCGATACTTTCTACGTCGGCAGGGTTTATAAAGTCAATACCGGAGCCTACCTGTACGCCGTCGACCACATACAACGGGTCGGCCGACCCGTTTACCGTAGCCACGCCACGGATACGTATCGTGGCTCCTCCTGCCGGATCTCCGGAAGTACGGGAAACCAGCACTCCGGCCGCAGCGCCCTGCAAACCCTGAACGATGCTGATCGGATTACGTTTCATCATCTCTTCCTGGTTTACCGAAGCGACCGAACCCGATATGTCGCTTTTCCTCATCGTTCCATAGCCCACCACTACCACTTCTTCGAGGGTTTCGGTGTCTTCGCGAAGCGTAATGTTGTATGTGTCGGAAGTTCCTACGCGCACCTCGGCGGTAATGAAGCCGATGAAGGTGATGCGTAACGTTGCGCCTGCGGGCGCTGATAGCTGGAATTTGCCGTCGAGGCCCGTTATGACCCCCGTAGCGGTTCCGGCAACAATCACATTTGCACCGATAACAGGTTCGCCGCTTTCGTCGACAACCATACCGGTTACGGTTTTCGTCTGCTGCTCTATGGCCGCAACAATCGGCGCCGGAACATCGGTTGCATAGATTTTTACAAATATCCCTACAAGGAAGAGGAATAAAGCCGGCAAGGCTTTCATGTGTTTATTCATATTTACATATTTAAAGGTTAATAATTTTGAAAACAAAAAAATTAAAAGCAAAAGTATGGGGGATGGTTTTCTTTCGGTCGGAAAATATTTCACTTACGAGGGGATATTTGTTTTCGGGGAGGGGACAAAATGACTTTTCCGCAGGGTGTTTTGTTACTACGGTTTGATGCCCTGCGCACGAGCTTACGCAAGGACGGGGTGGATATACGCTTCTGTTTAAACTTAGCGGTTCAAAACGCCGGCGAAGTTTTGGGCTAAAACAATCATGCTGGGGAAAAGCAAACCGGCGCCTTCGTCCCACAAAACCTTGTCGGGAAGAGGGCCTGTATTTACTGCAACGGTGAAGATGCCGGCAGCTACTGCCGAGCGTACGCCCAACGGAGCATTCTCTATCACCACGGCTTCGGAGGCTTGCACGCCGGCTTTTTCCAATCCCATCAGGTAGGGTTCGGGGTCCGGTTTGCCGTATTGCACGTCGAAGCCGGTTACCATCTTTTCTCGCCGGAAGGAGCCGGGAAAGTCTTGATTCAACTTATCTATCAAGCTATGCTGACCGGAGCCGGTTACTATCAAGGCTTCGAGGTCGTAGGCCTTTACCCGTTCCAATACGTTTTTCGCGCCCGGCATCACCCTGCCGGTATTTGCTTGATTGAACAGGCATACTTTTTCCTGATAGATGTCTTTCTTCTCTTTCTCGGTGGCGTTACGTTGGAAGGTTCGTTGAAACAATACGTCTAAGGTTGTGTCTCCGGTACGTCCTTCTAAGAGGTAGAAGTCTTCCGGCGTGTAGTTGAGGCGATATTTCTCCGACACTTCGGACCAAGCCCAGACATGAACCGGCATCGAGTCGTACAAGACGCCGTCCATGTCGAATAATACTGTTTTAATCATTATAAGCGGGCTTTAATGGCTTCCGATTCTTTTTCAAATCCGGGTTTATTCAGCAGGGCGAACATGTTCTTTTTGTAAGCTTCCACGCCGGGCTGGTCGAAGGGGTTTACGCCCAAAATATAACCGCTGATGGCGCAGGCTTTCTCGAAGAAATACAATAATTGGCCGATGTAATAAGGGTTTAGTTCGGGGATGGATATCCGGATGTTGGGTACTCCGCCGTCGGTATGCGCCAGGCTTGTGCCCAGTTCGGCCATCTTGTTTATTGTATCTACGCGTTTACCGGCCAGGAAATTCAGTCCGTCGAGGTTGTCCTGGTCGAGTGGCGTCCGCACCTGATGTTCGGTTTTTTCTACGGAGATGACGGTTTCGAAGATGGTTCGTTCGCCTTCCTGTATCCATTGACCCATGGAATGGAGGTCGGTGGTAAGGTCTACGGCAGCCGGGAAGATGCCTTTCCGGTCTTTTCCTTCGCTTTCGCCGTAGAGTTGTTTCCACCATTCGCCTACGTAATGGAGCTTGGGATGGAAATTGGCCAATATCTCTATCTTCTTTCCGTTTTGGTACAGCTCGTTCCGAACGGCGGCGTAGATGGCTGCGATATTTTGGGCGAAGGGTACGCCTGCATCGGTTGCTTTTTCCATTTGTGCGGCGCCTTTCAGGAGGTTGCGGATGGAGATACCGGCTACGGCGAGGGGCAATAAACCCACGGGAGTGAATACGGAGAATCGTCCGCCTACGCTGTCCGGAATGACAAAGGATTCGTAGCCTTCCTTGTTGGCCAGCGTTCGCAACGCTCCTTTGCTTGCATCCGTAACGGCTACGATGCGCTTGCGGGCCTCTTCTTTGCCTACGGCTTCTTCGAGTTGTTTTTTCAGG
>JAISZY010000117.1 GCA_031284375.1 Tannerellaceae bacterium
GGTTATGATTATAAGATATTTTACATTGGTCTAAAGAATTGAGAATTAAAAACACAACTGGGAAACGGTTGCCTGTGAAGGTGGCCGTTTCTGTTTTATGCATACCTCAGACGGCTCCAAATCATCCCCTCATTACCAACCTGTTACGTAGCCCGGTAAACGGCTAAATTTTCTGTGCACACCAGCCAAATTTTCTGTGCACACCAGCCAAATTTTCTGTGCACAGGAAATAAATTTTCTGTGCACACCAAGTAAATTTTCTGTGCACAGAAAATTTATCTCCTGTGCACACCGGCTGAAGCGGTCTCAATTCCGGCTCGCCGCGCAGTGAATATCGCGATTTTTGCGTACGTTTGCACACATTATTAAAACCTTTTATATTTTATCGTATGGAAACAAACGAACTTAATCCCGGACATGAGATTCAGGTAGAACTGGCCGAAGACATTGCACAAGGAGTATATGCCAATCTGGCTATCATAGCACATTCTTCGTCCGAGTTTATCCTCGACTTTATCCGAGTAGTGCCCGGCGTACCCAAAGCAAAAGTAAAAAGCCGCATTATCCTTACGCCCGATAATGCCAAACGGCTGCTGTATGCCCTGCAAGACAACATCCGGAAGTTTGAAGAACAAGAAGGAAATGCAGGCAAATACGGCAACATCATCCCTCCCATAGGAGGGATAAAAGGGGAAGCCTGAAAGTAGAATTCAATGGAATCTGCCCTGTATTTTGGCTATTCCCGCATTGTTGTTACTGTTATTTATTTCTACCTTTGCACCCTGTTATTGAACGATATAATATCAGTCTTATAAAACAACAAATAATTATGGCAGATTTTAGAGAAAAACTTTTCTCCGAATTTCCACCCATCTCAACAGAAGAATGGATGGCAAAGATTACGGCAGACCTGAAAGGGGCGCCGTTTGAGAAAAAGCTTGTCTGGAAAACAAGCGAAGGTTTTGAGGTCAATCCCTTCTATCGTTTGGAAGATATCGAAGGGATGAAAACGATTTCTTCCTTACCCGGCGAATTTCCTTATATCCGTGGAACAAAAAAGGATAACGATTGGAAGATACGCCAAAACATTGACGTAGCCGATTTCGGAGCGGCAAACGAAAAAGCGCTCGTCTTGCTGCAAAAAGGCGTAACATCCCTGGGTTTTCATCTTCCGGGAAATGAGGTGACCCCGGAAAACATCGCAACCTTGCTGAAGGGCATCTTTCCCGAATGTGTGGAACTAAACTTTAAGACCTGTAACCTCAAGGCGGAAACACTGATTGGCATTTTGGGCAATTATCTGAAAGACACAGGGGCCGACTTGGAGCAATGCTTCGGTTCCGTAAATTACAACCCGTTTAAAAAACCATTGGTCAAAGGACAGACGGCCGACAATTGGGTAGAACAAGCCGGCGCCGTACTGCGCGCCTCGGATGCTCTTCCTCGCTACAAAGTATTGGCCGTAGATGCTTGCCTGCTGAGTGATGCCGGCGCGTATATCGCTCAAGAATTGGGATATTCGCTGGCTTGGGGCAATGAAATCATCGGTCGGTTGAGCGAAGCCGGATTTACGGCCGAGAGCGTTGCCGAAAAAATTAAATTCAACTTCGGCATCGGCGCAAACTATTTTATGGAAATAGCCAAGTTCCGCACTGCCCGCTGGTTATGGGCCGAAATCGTAGCGGCTTATCATTCGGAAACAACCTGTCTCAGCGCTTGCAAAATGAATATCCATGCCCAAACGTCGTGGTGGAACCAAACGATATACGACGCCCATGTGAATCTGCTCCGCACACAGACCGAAACCATGTCGGCAGCCATTGCCGGTGTAGATTCCATTTCGGTAGCTCCCTTCGACGAAACCTATCGGACGCCCGACGAGTTTTCCGAACGCATCGCTCGCAACCAGCAACTGTTGCTCAAGGAAGAATGTCACTTCGACAAAGTAGTAGACCCCTCCGCCGGTTCTTATTACATAGAAGTATTGACCCACTCCCTGGCCGATGTAGCCTGGAAACTCTTCCTCGAAACAGAAGACAAGGGAGGGTTCTACGCTTTGACAAAAGCAGGCGAGGTGCAAAATGCCGTAAAGGCCTCTTCGACGGCCAGAAAGAAAGCAGTCGCTACCCGTCGGGAAATCCTTCTGGGTACCAACCAATACCCAAACTTTACGGAAACGGCCGCTACCAAAATAGCAAATCATTCCGAATCCTGCTGTAATTGTGAAAAAGAGGCCGTTCTCCCCACGCTCGATTTCTCGCGTGGCGCTTCCGAGTTCGAAGCTTTGCGCCTCACTACCGAAAAGAGTGGCAAAACCCCAAAGGTATTTATGCTCACCATCGGCAACTTGGCCATGCGTCTGGCTCGTTCGCAATTTTCGAGCAACTTTTTCGCTTGCGCCGGATACAAAATAATCGACAACTTAGGATTTGATACCGTCGAAGCCGGTGTAGAGACCGCCGTAAAGGCCGGCGCCGAAGTGGTGGTACTTTGCTCGAGCGACGACGAATATGCCGACTTGGCCGTTCCCGCCTACAACGCATTGGCCGGCAGGGCCGAATTTGTAGTAGCCGGAGCGCCGGCTTGTTCGGACGAACTGAAGGCGCAAGGCATCACCCACTTTGTGAACGTGAGGAGTAACGTGCTCGAAACATTGAAAGCGTTTAATGCTAAATTAGGAATTGAATGATATGAAACCGGATTTTAGAAAAATAGATATAAAGAACGCCGGATTCGCGGCAACCGATGCGGCGGAATGGGCGAAAGCCAACGGTATAGAAGCCGATTGGAAAACACCTGAACATATTCAGGTAAAATCAGTATATACGAAAGAAGACCTGGAAGGGATGGAACACTTGGGCTATGCCTCCGGTCTACCACCCTATCTGCGTGGCCCGTATAGCGGGATGTACGCTATGCGTCCTTGGACAATCCGCCAATATGCCGGATTCTCTACCGCCGAAGAATCGAACGCTTTTTATCGCCGAAACTTAGCTTCCGGTCAAAAAGGTTTGTCGGTAGCCTTCGACCTGGCTACACACCGCGGATACGATGCCGACCACGAACGCGTAATGGGCGATGTAGGAAAAGCAGGCGTTTCCATCTGCTCGTTAGAAAACATGAAAGTGTTGTTCGACGGTATCCCCTTGAATAAAATGTCCGTATCCATGACAATGAACGGAGCCGTGCTTCCTGTATTGGCTTTTTACATCAATGCCGGATTGGAACAAGGCGCTCAGTTGGAAGAAATGGCAGGTACCATACAGAACGACATTCTGAAAGAATTTATGGTACGCAATACCTACATCTATCCGCCGGAGTTTTCGATGAAAATCATTGCCGATATTTTCGAATATACCTCGCAGAAGATGCCGAAGTTCAACTCCATCTCCATCTCCGGCTATCACATGCAGGAAGCCGGGGCTACGGCCGATATCGAAATGGCTTACACTTTGTGCGACGGAATGGAATATCTCCGTGCCGGTATCAATGCCGGCATCGACGTAGACGCCTTTGCACCCCGCCTCTCATTCTTCTGGGCTATCGGGATGAACCACTTCATGGAGATAGCCAAGATGCGTGCCGCACGTATGTTGTGGGCTAAGATAGTAAAGAGCTTCGGGGCTAAAAATCCTAAATCGTTGGCGCTCCGTACGCATTGCCAAACTTCCGGTTGGTCGCTTACCGAACAAGACCCCTTCAATAACGTAGGACGTACTTGCATCGAAGCAATGGCAGCCGCCTTAGGACATACACAGTCGCTGCATACCAATGCGCTCGACGAAGCTATCGCCCTACCGACCGACTTCTCCGCACGTATAGCCCGCAACACTCAGATATACATACAGGAAGAAACGCAGGTGTGTAAAGAAATCGATCCTTGGGCCGGCTCATACTACGTAGAATCGCTTACAAACGAACTTGTGCACAAAGGTTGGGAGTTGATTCGGGAAATAGAAAGCATGGGCGGCATGGCCAAAGCCATCGAAACCGGTTTGCCTAAGATGCGCATCGAAGAAGCTGCTGCACGCACTCAGGCTCGTATCGACTCATGTTCCCAGACCATCGTAGGCGTAAACAAATATCGTCTGGAAAAAGAAGCGCCTATTGATATTCTCGAAATCGACAATACCGCCGTGCGCTTAGATCAGATAGAACGACTGAAAGAACTTCGTGAAAAGCGCGACGAGGCCGCCATTAAGCAAGTACTTGATGAGATTACCGAATGTGCTCGCACGAAAAAAGGCAATTTGCTGGAATTAGCGGTAAGAGCAGCCGGACTTCGTGCAACCTTGGGCGAAATATCCGACGCCTGCGAAACCGTAGCAGGACGTTATAAAGCAATCATTAGAACTATATCAGGCGTGTATTCATCAGAAACAGGAAAAGATGCAGACTTTATCAAGGCTACTCAATTGGCAGAACAGTGTGCAAAGAAAGAAGGTCGTCAGCCACGTATCATGATCGCTAAAATGGGTCAGGACGGGCACGATCGCGGTGCGAAAGTAGTAGCTACCGGTTATGCCGACTGTGGTTTCGACGTAGATATGGGGCCTTTGTTCCAGACTCCTGCCGAAGCTGCCCGTCAAGCCGTAGAAAACGACGTACACGTGATGGGTGTTTCTTCTCTGGCTGCCGGACACAAGACGTTGGTTCCACAGGTGATTGACGAGTTGAAAAAACTGGGACGTCCCGACATCATCGTGATTGCCGGAGGCGTTATCCCCGCTCAAGACTATGATTTCC
>JAISZY010000159.1 GCA_031284375.1 Tannerellaceae bacterium
TAGCAGGCTATTTTTCTGCCATGTTTTAGCAATTCTAATTTCATATAACCATTTTTATTTGTTTATTTCGTTCAAAAGATTTTTGTAGATTTTTATCATGACCGCCGGAATATCCATGAAAAACGGACAGGTATTTTCGGATATTTCAATCATATCCCCATCACCACAAATAATTTCAAAGGAGAGCGTTTTATTCCGATAAAATACCCTGTGCAAATAGCCGGTATGGTATTCCGAGAGATAATCCATGCGGAACACTGCCCACACCGTACCGGCGCTTTTTCGGGGCGAGAGGAACATATCTTCTGCACCGGAGCGGCGCATCAGGCGAACAATATCGCCACGTATTTGCCGCTGCAAAATTTGAAGCCTTTCGGCATATTTTCCTGATTTATCCATTTTGATACTGTTTTTTTATTACCATAAATAGAGCGGACTTAATAAATAATAGTTCCAATCGGCAGTAACCGGTTGGCAAGTCCGGCAAAGATTTCCGGTCATTTATTATTCTATCTTTTTTTCTTTTTGACCTTTTTTTAAGATTATCTTCACTTCGCAGTTGCAGTCTTCGCAGCGTGCCTCTCCGCAACCCGCTTCTCCGGCATATTCGCCGCCATTGGCATATATCCACGCTTCAATCAGTACGTTTTTCGAGCCGCATACCGAACAGACCAAGTATTCGTCCGGTTCTTCCTCTGTTTCAACGACCGTTATCTCGCCAAGCGCCTGTACAGCGCGTTCTTCCGCCGGATTTTCCGCCACAAAGTTGTAGCCGGCTATTTTTCCGGCTTGCTTTATCAGTTCCAATTTCATGATTCTATTCCATTTAAATGATTACTATTTTATGCCCTAAACTTCCCATGCATCCAGGGTGGTATAATCGGGATGTGCCGTCATCATATCAAATATCATCTCTTCCTGAAAATATTTACCACCGGAATCCCATCTGACAAATTCATCAGAATACAATTCCGACGGGTGAGTATAGACCTTCGTGCAACATTCAATAATATGCTCTACAAAGTGAAGACAGTTCATGAGATCGGACTTTACTGTAAACTCGTTATCGGTATGAGGCTCGTAATATCCGCAACTGAGATTGACACAACTGATTCCCAATCCGTTTTCACGCAGTATCAGTATGTCCGTCATCAATCCTTCTTCCGGCTTGTACCCATATTCTTTTGCAGGAATGTCTTCCAGAAATTCCTCACTGCATAGATCTTCCCAGTAAATATGCGTGATAAGGTCGTCGTATCCGCGACGGTCAGGTTCTATGACAAAGCGGCAATCTGCAAAAAATGAGAGATCCGCAGCAGCGCTGCCAATACAGCCCACTTCTTCACCCGTGAAGAAGGCAACTTTTACCGTATCGTACTGTTTAAGGCATTGCAAAGCTATCCATATCCCGTTCTTGTCGTCTGCCCCTAATCCTTCCATGCGGCGTTTTGAGGGTGAGTATCCGAAAATGATGTCAGGGGTTTCAACAGCACGGAAATCCTTGCTGTGGCGTTTCTGCACCTGGTCGAGATGAGCCACTACGCAAGGATAGTTTTCCGCATCCCCTTTGGTAATGTAGAGATTGCCTGTCTTATCTATTGTGACACAGGCTTCGGGGATATTCGCCGACAGGTAGTTTTTGATAAAGACCTGCATCCGTTTTTCTTTCCCGCTGGGGGAGTGTATTTCATACAGTTGTTTGAGAAGTTTCATCTGATTATTTTATTAGTTGATTTTATTATTGTTTATCGTTACTTCCGGACTAAGCCGCTGCCTGTTCGGACATCCGGTTCGGGCTCATCCCGTAAGGAAGATGGAGGTCTTTATCTATCCTGTCATAGGAAACGCCGGCAAACGAGTGCAATACTCCCTCATTCAGTAAACCACCAAGCGTGTCCACGCTAATTGTTCTACGCTCATAGCGTTTTTCCATAGGTAACCAGCACATATATTCAGTAACATCATCTTCATCCTCGAAATATGTTTCGTCGTATTCGGAATACGTCCAGTTCTCCTTCTTGTATTCCTGTTCGGATGTCTCCATACATTCCGGGCAACAGTAATCCTCTTCGGTGATTTCCGAGTAACAGCCTCCACCTTCTGACAGGAAATTTTCATAGCATCGTTCACATCTGCACACATCATCCTCATGGTGGTATTCATCTTCTTTTCTCACATAGATGAAATCATCCAGATTGTCGCTGTCACAATAATATTCATGTCCGTGATAGTACACGCGAGTCACCTCTCTGCAATCACAGTCGTGGTAGTCATCATATTCCGTATCCTCATTCTCCAACTCCCCGCACGTAACGTCCAGTCCGATATACCCATTCTTGAAATTGTCGGCTATGCGAGCGTATTCGTCATAACTTTTAAAACTATCCTGGTATGAGAGTATATCTCCAAAATCAAGGTCACAGTCGATAGAAAACCGAAGGCTATTGAGCGGATTGCCTTCGTTGTCCACAAAAGCACGGGAATCGCTGCAACCGGCGCCCACCTTTTTGTATCCGTCAATATAGTCGCCTTTGATAAGGGCGTCCACAAGGAGACGTTTGAGAATATCGTTACTCTCTGTCGAGTATTGGCGTTCCGCCAGCCGCCAGACTTTCCCGTTTTGGTCTTTCACTCTATTATAGATAATGCAACGGGCGATGATCATACCGTTATCCTTCTCAAGGCAGGCGGCGCTGGCATCCACAGCATTCTTGTAGAACGAGTGATACCCCTCGTCCGCCATACAACTGTGGAAATCTCCCTCGCAGGCATCGGCGCTATAAATCTTTTCGAAGTCATCATTGACATACAACTTGTTATGGAGTTGGTTACTCCTGGCGTAAGCCTGCCAGTCCTGAGCCATCTCTTCGCACAGGTAGGTCAGAGTCTGTTCCGGTAGATTTCTCCCAAAATCGGTTTCGAGAATGATTTTGCGGTAAAACTTGCCAATCTTCATTTTGAATACCCGCCCGTTTTCCGTATTGACATAGCGAAAAGAGCGGCTGTCGCCGTCCTCGCACAGTCCATTATAATCGTCTGTACGGCAGAGTGCGCTGTGGCAGGTTTGTTCCCGAATTTTTACTTTATTGGGTAAACCGGTATCTTCCCAACCTGACCGTATGATTTCATTGGTCAGGATTTGCTTCAGCTCTGCCATATTTGAGATGTGAAGCAGGCAGTAATTGCCGGAAACGACAGCATCATGCAGCAGGCTGCTATTCTTTAAATAGGAAAGCAGGATTTTATTCTTGCGGCTCTTTTCTCCATTGCCATGGTGTTGTATTCCAAACAGATCTTGGAATCCCTCGAAATTGCAGAATTTGTAGTATAGCATTGTGTAATTTTTTTGTGTTTTTTTGTTGATAAAAATGGCATAAGTGATTTATAGTTCCAGTTCATGATTCTATTTCATTCAAATAATTTCTATTTCACGCCCTGTGAAATGGATACGGATTGTCGAAGCTGAAATTCAGCGCCCTGCTTTCCGTATCGTAATTCAGGACGATTATCCCCGCATCTTTCCGGCGGAGACTTTTCTCTTTTTTCAGGTCGCGGGCAAAACAGGCAAACGCCTTTTCTTCCTTTGCAACAGAACGGGTAAAAATTCCGCGCTGTGCGTTCATTTGTTTTTCTGTATTCATTCTTTTCTTATTTTAATTGGATTTAAAATCAATGCTTTACCTGTTTCTCTACCTGTTTTCCCTTGCATTTTGAGCCGGAATCCTGCCTGCAAGACAATCCCCGCAGAAATTTTCATCCGTTACGCCGTTACGTCCCTCTCCCCATAAAAAATGGAGGGAACACAGGAACACAGCCCGTCCGCTGACGGACGGTTCAAGCAGATTCCCTGCACTGTGTCCTGTGGCTGTTTGGAGGGAGGAAAATCCATTGCCTCACGGCAATATATGCAGTAATGAGAATTTTGTATGTGGACAGTCAGGGTTACAGTCCCTGCAAAGTTTTCTATTACTGTCCGTTAAGCCGGCAGCACAGGCACGTTTGCCTGAGCCGCCGGCAGGGAGAAAACACCGTTTGGCGTCTTTCATGCAGCGTTTTTCATTTCCGCCGGTTTCTTTTCCGGTTTTTCCGCCGGTTTTGAAGCATTATCCGCTTTTTTCTCTTCTTTGGGCAATTCCAAACGGAAACCAAGCGCTTCAAAAGAAGCTTTGGTAGCGGCATGGATCGCTTTTTTGTAATCCCTGACAGAGCGTTCCAAGTCTTTTTTGGTAGGCACTAATCCGATTCTTGCCCAGACCGATTCGTCAAGCTGGTAACCCGCTA
>JAISZY010000135.1 GCA_031284375.1 Tannerellaceae bacterium
AGCTTCCGACGTACTGGCATACAGTCGCCTTTCGAAAGAAGAACAGGATGATTACGATTACATAGAAGACATAAAAAGTCATGAACGTAGCCAAATAAACACTGCCAAAGATGATGGAATAGATGAAGCGAAAGAAATATATTCGAAAGTGATTGAATAAAAGGATAAAGCGCTCGAGGAGAAAGATAAAGTAATCGAAGAAAAAGACAAAGCGCTTGAAGCAAAGGACAAAGCGCTCGAAGAAAAAATGAAAGCGCTCGAAGGAAAGGATAAAGTAATCGAAGAACAAATGAAAGCGCTCGAAGCAAAAGACAAAGCGCTCGAAGAGCAGAAAAAAGAATTGGAAAAATTAAAATCTCGTATCAACCCGGTGTGATGTGAGTCCCCTTCCAATGATGAAAGGGAGATGGCTCAGGCCCCCGACACTACTGCAAAAAACGGGGCATCAATGGCTCAGGCCTATGACACTACTGCAAAAAACGGAACATCAATGGCTCAAGCCTATGACACTACTGCAAAAAACGGAACATCAAAAGCTCAGGCCTATGACACTACTGCAAAAAACGGGGCGTCAAAGGCTCAGGCCTTCGATGCTACTGCAAAAAATATAGACTCAAAGGTTCAAGCCTTCGATGCTACTGCGAAAAATATATACTCAAAGGTTCAGGCCTTCGATGCTGCTGCAAAAAATATAGACTCAAAGGCTCAAGCCTTCGATGTTTTGTCGGCCGACGCAGTCTCTTCCCCCTGGTAGGTTGGCCTTCGTGCATCGTTCATTCTTTTCTTCGTACAAAAAAAACGCTCTCCGCCTGTCGCAATTTCTCCTTCCGATTGTCTTATATTAACAAGAGCAAAAAATGGAAAGAAAAGAGATAAAGAACTACCTGCAGATAGCCGGGGCAATCGCAAAGGATATCGACGAATATAAGTCGTACCACATCGCCGAGGCTTTCCGGAAGACGCAGAAAAAAATCCGGACAAAGCGTCGGAAGCGCTTGGCCGTTACCTACCTGCGTGGCGTGGCGGCTGTTCTGCTGCTTCCGCTCATGGCCTCCACCGCTACGCTTGCGTATCTGTATCTCCACCCAAACAAGGACGCGATGACGTACCATACCCTCACGTCGGCTCCGGGAACCATCACGCAGGTAAATCTTCCCGACCAATCCAACGTGTGGCTCAACGCCGGAAGTACGCTTCGGTATCCCTCCCGTTTTTCCGGTAAGGAAAGACAGGTGTACCTGGAGGGCCAGGCTTATTTCCGGGTAGAAGCGAGCGCTGAAGAGCCTTTCCTGGTAAACATCGGGCCGGAGGGTATGCAGGTAAAAGCCAGCGGCACACGGTTCGACGTTTGCGCCTATCCGGAAGATTCCGTCACGGAAGTGGTGCTGGAAAGTGGAACGGTCGATGTAATTGCCGGCCGGCATACACGGCGCCTGCATCCCAACGAGATGCTTACCTGCTACGCTACCAACCGCAAATTTTCTCTCCGGCAGGTGCAACCCGACGAAAAAACCGCCTGGAAAGACGGGCGACTGCTCTTCCGAAACGCGCCGCTGCCGGAAGTGCTCCGGAAACTTTCCCGCCGCTACAATGTAGATATCGAACTGCGGGGCGATACCTCGAAAACACATACCTTCCGGGCTACGTTCACGACGGAGACCATCTCCCAGGCGCTGGATTACATCAAGATGGCCGCTCCCTTGGAATGGTCGTACACCGCAGCCCGGCAGCAGGAGGATTTCTCGTACACCCGGCAAAAAATTCGTATCACCTTAAAATAGAGGAAGGAGGTTGTTAGAGCGAGAGAAGGAAAAAATCACCCCCCCATGGAAAAACAACGGCAAGCACAAGCGAGCGCCCATACTTGCCGAGAGAAATACAAGAAAATCATACACGTTTAAAAAACAACACGCAAAATTATGCAATTAATTCATTTATTCAAGGGACTCACGTACCCTGCCACCTCCAAATCCATGCGAACAACGCGGATTAGCCTCTGTTTATTCTTCAGCCTGATATTTCAGTTGCAGGCAGGAAATTCTTATTCGCAGGAAGCAGAAATCCGTCTGTCGATAAAAGACATGGCTATCGAACAGGCGTTAGACAAGATAGAAGCCGAAACCGGCTATACCTTTTTATATACGAATCACACCATCGACGCCCACCGTAAGGTGAACCTCGACGTCCAGGCGCGCGACATCCGCGAAGTACTCCACATGCTGTTCTCGTCTACCGACATCCGCTATCGCATTGTAGACAAGCAAATCATCCTCTCGCGCGGCGCGATGCCGGCTTCGCCCGACGTACAGCAAAGCCGCCGCATCACCGGTTTGGTAACGGATACAAACAACGAACCGGTGATTGGCGCCAACGTCATGGCAAAAGGCACCACCACCGGGTCGATTACCGACATCGACGGACGTTTTACGCTCGACGTACCCGAAGGCGCCGTCTTGCAAATATCCTACATCGGTTATATCAGCAAAGAAGTAGCCCTCCGGGGAGAATCCTCGCTGCAAATCCGGCTGGAGGAAGACACAAAGGCGATAGACGAAGTAGTGGTAATCGGCTACGGCGCCATCCGGAAGAGCGACCTGACGGGGTCGGTGGCTGTACTAAAATCAGATGCTATATCTATAGGAACTTCCAATTCTCCCGATCAAGCGTTAAGAGGAAAAACTACAGGAATACAAATTTCTGCCACTTCCGGCCAGCCCGGCTCAGGAGCAATCGTACGGGTGCGTGGTACCAGTTCTATTTTGGGTGCAAATACACCTTTGTATGTAATAGATGGTATTCCTGTTAGTGGAGGTGACGCGGCCGAAGGTTTGTCGGGGAAAAGTATTTCTCCTCTTACAACGATTGCCCCGTCGGATATTGAGTCGATGGAGATCTTAAAAGATGCTTCGGCAACGGCTATATATGGCTCACGGGGCGCTAACGGAGTCATTATGATTACGACTAAACAGGGGAAATACGGATCTCAATTCAGTGCAAACGCGAATATAGTGCTGGGATTTCAGCAGGTAGAACACATGATAGAACTGACTTCTCCTCAACAATGGACAGAAATGTGGAACGAATCGATGGATTACAAAAATTTCGGAAAGGGTAAATACGACATCAACAATTTGCCGGCACAAACCGACTGGCAGAAGGAAATATTCCGTACAGCACCTATTCAGCGTTATGAAGTTTCTTTCAATGGAGGAACCGAAAAACTCCGTTATATGCTTTCCGGAAGTTATACTACCCAAGATGGAGTTATTATGTATACGGATTTCAAACGCTATACGATGCGAGCCAACATAGAGAATACGGCATTGAAATGGCTGACTATCGGCGCCCATGTATCAGCAACGCGAACCGACAGTCATCAGGCCGAAGACGGAACAATCAATTCAAATACACCCGTAGCTCAGATTATATTGGCTGCTCCCGTCAAACCGATTTATAAAGAAGATGGTTCATACGAACTCTATAGTGATGTAGAAGGGAGACGTGAAAATCCGTATGCCTCTATCAAAGAAATCATCAATAACGATGTGCGTAATCGTTTTACGTCAAATGCTTATGCAGATGTTACGTTCATTCCCGAATTAAAATTACATACTAATTTTGCGGTAGACTATACCAATGCGAATGCATATAATTATACCCCTTCCTATATTGCTCAAGGAATGGCCGTAAAAGGAAGTGCGATTGTTGGCGCTCGCAACCAGATGTATTGGAACTGGACAAATACGCTCACTTATATGAAAACATTTGCACAAATACATAATCTTACGGGAATGGTGGGAGCAGAAACTCAAAGAAACATCGTTAATCAAAGCCGCAGCAGAGGAATAGGTTTTGCAAACGACAACTCCAAGTTCTATAATCTGTCGGAAGCCAGTACATATACAGCTTCTTCAGGATATTCCGAATGGTCGATGGAGTCTTATTTTGCACGTATCATTTATTCCCTTATGGACAAATATACGCTGACTGTGACAGGCCGTATAGACGGTTCCTCTCGTTTCGGTGCAAATAATAAGTATGGATCTTTTCCTTCTGCCGCTTTCGCTTGGAGGATAAAAGAAGAGGGTTTTATGAAAAACATCGAAACACTTTCCAATCTAACACTCAGAATGAGTTATGGTATTTCGGGCGAACAAGGAATCCCTCAGTATCAAACTTTGTCGACACTGACTGTTTCTTCCGTTTGGATGAATGAAGCTTTATATGCCGGCTATTATCCATCTCGTTCCGCCGATCCGAATTTACGGTGGGAAAAAACCTATCAAACAAACATAGGTATCGATGCCGGTTTCTTTAATAACCGGTTGAACTTAACATTGGATTACTATTATAAACAGACAAAAGATCTTCTCTACCGGAAAGCACTTCCTCCAACTTCCGGTTTTCTATCTATGCTCAAGAATATCGGAGCTATCGAAAATAAAGGATTCGAGGCCGCCATTGATGCTTATATTGTCGATAACAAAAATTTTAAATGGAATGTAAATATCAACAATTCATGGAATCGTAATAAAGTCTTGGAACTGGGTGATGGTAGATACGAGATAATCAATCCCGGAGATGGAGTCAGTGGAGATGATGTCAAATCATGGCCTTCCATTTTAAGAGTAGGAGCTCCTTTAGGTGTATTATACGGTTATGTCTCGAATGGCGTAATTTACGATGAAGCAGAAGCCAAAGTAGCAGAAGAGATGGGACAGGTTTTACCCTTCCCCGGTGAATTGAAGATTGTAGATTTAAATAAGGATGGAAAAATTACAGATTCGGACAAAGATATCATTGCCGATTCCAATCCCAATTTTACCGGTGGCATCACAAATTCGTTTACATATAAGAATATTCAGCTTAATGTCTTATGCCAATGGGTATACGGAAACGACATTATGAGTTATCAACATTTGAATAGTCAGCGTCTTACCTTAGGGTACAATACAATGAAAGATTGGTACGATACACGTTGGAGAGTAGACAAACCCAGTAAGGTCGAACCTCGCGCCGGTTATGATATGCGAGCCTATACAGATGTGTCATATCATGTATTCGACGGCTCTTTCTTGCGAATAAACAACGTATCACTCTCTTATTCTTTGTCTAAACGTTTATTGGCCAAGTTCCAAATGCACAGCCTCAAGCTAACGGCGATGATAGATAATTTATATACATTTACAAAATAC
>JAISZY010000153.1 GCA_031284375.1 Tannerellaceae bacterium
ACGAACAAACAGATAAGAATCAGGGCCGGCAGCATATTGATGATTTCTATCTTTTTTATCTTTAGCAAATGAAGGCTCAAACCTATCAGGATAATGCCTCCTACTACGGTGATTTCGGAAATGATCTCTTCCGGAATCCCCCTCCCCACCATAGAAACTAAGAGCGTGATTCCCCCTTGAAACAAAAGAAGGAGGATGAAAGAAAAAAAGACTCCAATCCCCAATCCGGACGCCAACATGATGGACGAGAAGAAATCCATTACCGACTTGGTGAGCAATAAATCGGACGTCTTGCCGAAACCTTCTTCTATCGCCCCCACAATCGTCATCGAACCCATGCAGAAGAGCAGGAAAGCCGTAATCAGTCCTTCCGTAAAACGGTCGTTTTTCAGTCGCGTTTTGCTCTTGATGTAATCGCCAAGCTGTTCTACTCTTTTTCCAAGGCGCATCCTCGTACCGGCAAATCCGCCCAGCACAAGGCTAAGGACAACCGGCAGCGGCGAAGCAATATCCATGGCCATCTTTATGCCCAACAACATGGTGAACAAACCTACCGCCTGAAAATATATATCATTGTACTTCTCCGGCAAACTTTTCCTGAGAACCAAACCTATGCCGCTCCCCACCATAATGGCAGCCGCATTTACTAATGTTCCAATCATAATGAGAATTTTTATTTTGAGGGCGCAAGTTATAAAAAACATGCTTCCGTTTTTATTCCCGGACGGAGATATTTCCCTTTAGGGCACCTTTACCAAATCAACCGCATCTCATATCCTTTTTTGACTGCTTCGGCCGTGTTTCTGGCAACGAGTTTAATGAGCAGGTTGCGGCGATACGTCCGGATGGTTTCTTCGTCGCGGAAAATAAGGTTTGCAATTTCTTTTGACGTATAGCCTTCGGCAATGTATCCCAGCACTTCCCTTTCGCGGTTGCCAAGCCATACCACGCCTTGGTTTTTCTTTTCTTTCAGGAGGAGGTCGATTTCTTCGCACAAGAAGCGTTCTCCCCTGTGTACGGTTTCAATGCCGATAAGCATTTCCTCGCTTTCGGCATTTTTGAGGATATAACCGAGTGCGCCGTTGTGCAATGCCCGTTTGGCGATACTGAATTCCTTGTAGGTGGTTAGCATGATGATTTTCAACCCGGGATAAGCTTTTGTTATTTCGCCGCAAAACTCCACCCCGTCGCCGTCGGGCAATCCGATATCGAGCAAGAGTATGTCGGGAAGGTTTTTCGCCATTTCCCGGCGGCAGGATTTCAAATCGTAATATACGCTTGTAATTTGGGCGATGCCCGATTCGTTTATCAGTTTGCTCAAGCTCTCTACCACCATTTTGTGGTCGTCTACAATCGACAGGCGGATGAGCTGAGCATGCTTTTGGGTTTCCATCTCTTTATTCTTCTCCATTTTCGATTTTCAATTCAATCGTTGTTTCCGTTCCCTTGCCGGGCGAAGTGGTCATATCCATTTTCCCGTTGCAGGATGCAACCCTGTCGCGGATACTTTTCAGTCCGAAGCCTTTTGAGACGGTTTTTTCATCAAAGCCGTTGCCATTGTCCGAAACGGTAAGCGTAACATGCTTTTCGTCCTGCACCAACTGCAGGTTGATTTCTTTCGCGTCCGCATGTTTGAGGGAATTGTTTACCAATTCGTTAGCGCAACAGTAAACGACAAATTCCATTCTCCGGTCCATACGTTTTTCTTCGCCGAAAAAGTGAAACCGTACATGGGGAAACTGTGCGGCAAAATCTTCCAACGCTACTTTCAGTCCGAATTGCAGGGAGGCCGGCATCAGGTCGTGAGCCACATTGCGGATATCCTTGGCGCAGTTGTCTAATTTGTCTCGAACGTTTTGCAACGTATCCGCATGGTTGGCCAGTTCGATTTTTACCGCCAAAAGATTTCCGCTCAGGCGGTCGTGCAAATCTTGGGCTAAGCGCCTCCGTTCCTTCATTTCGCCTTCCAGCACCGAGCGCGTGGCGATTAACTGTTTTTCTTTCCGTGCATTTTTAATCTTTTGTTGTAAAATGATCCCCAATGCAATGGCAAACAAGACGCCCGTAATACTAAGATAGACATAGATTCGTCGCTCTTTTTCGAGAGAAGCGATACGAAGTTCTTTTTTCTCGGTTTCGTACTTGACCTCCATATCGGCTAAACTGTTGTGGAGGCTCTTGTCGTTTCCTTCTTTTATTATATCGTAAAACTTACGTACAAAATACTCAGCCTTTTCCTTTTGTCCCAAATGAATATTGGCAATGGAGAGAAACAAGGCCGAAAACGAACCTTCTTCTACACTGGTAGAGTCCATCTCCCACGATTTGAGCGCCATTTCTTCACTCTCTTTATAACGTCCCATTTCCCGATATATGTCAGCCAGAGTAGCATAAGCGCCCATGATTTGATAGGGACTATTAAATTCCTCCGCAGTATGCAAGCCTTCTTTGGCATATTCCAACGCTTTTTCATACTCTTTGTTTGCACAAAGACAGGATGCCAACGACATTATGCTAACAATTTCATACTGTTTATCGCCCAGTTTCCGGCTTATATCCAAAGTCTTTGCATATAATTCCGCCGATTGGGAATAATCCTCTTTATCTGCGTATATGTTAGCCAGTCCATGAATAGCGCCCATTGTTTGATAATCCAGATTCAATGGTTCGGATATTTTTAAAGCCTGTTCAAAAAAGGAAACAGCCTGGTCGCTATTATTCAATATTCTGTGAATAACGCCAACATTGATTAAGGTACTTGCTCTTACCGTTGCCGGAATATCTTTCAATGACAAAGACTTCATATAATAATCAAGAGCCGTCAGATTATCCTGCTTAAAACGATATAAATTGCCGATACTTCCGTATGCAGCCGCCTGTAACGTCTCATTCTTTGCTTCAATCGCCCATTCTAACGATGTATTTAGATATACAAACGAGGTATCTAAACTTGATTTGTTATAGTAAGCGATACCTAAATATTTATTAAAAGTCGAAATCATTTCCTTATTATTTTCTTTCTCAGAGAGTTTCAACCCTTTTTCCGAATACTTAATTCCTTTCTCCAAATCATTTGCCGCATAGAATTTGCATATTTCATCAAGAAAATCAATCTGTTGATTAAGCGGCAGTTCTTGCGTTTCCAGCACATTGACCAGCGAATCCACATGCTGCGTTTGACCGAACATATTCAGAACCGGCAGCAACATAAAACCGAGAAGAACTATCTGTTTCATACCTTATTGTATTTTCTGCAAAAATACTCCATTTCCTAATTTCTTCCTATACCCCAAAAGGGTGAAAAGCAAAACCCTGACGCATTTCCACCCTTTTGGAGGATTGACAAGTATTTACATCCCCGGTACTTTTGTGCCGCAGTCGTAATTCGGGTTACTAATCGATATCATAAATAAATTCAATATGAAGAATATTAGATTAATTGCTTTACTAAGCATTCTATTGGGAAGCGTTTCGTGTTCGGAAGACGAGCCGGCAAATGAAACGGTCTATACCGTTTCGTTCAACGCAGACGGAGGCAGCCCCGTCCCTGCCGTCCAAAGCGTGAAGTCCGGCGAGATGGCAATCGCACCGACTCCCAACCCTACCAAAGCGGGTTATGTATTTCTTTTCTGGAGTTTGGGCAACGCTACAACCGCCTATCGGTTTCAGACGCCCGTAACCGGCCATATTACCCTGCATGCCAAGTGGAAAAGTAGCGACATTCCGGTTGACAACATTGCGCTGAACAAAACCTCGCTAAGCATGTACACGACCGATACCGAACAGCTTGTGGCAACTATTGCCCCTGCAAGTGCATTAGCCGTTTCATACTCGACTTCCGATAAGGATGTGGCGATAGTGAATGAAGAAGGCATCGTTAAAGCCGTCGGCGCAGGTACGGCAGTTATCACCGCTGCCGCAGGCAACAAGTCGGCAAAATGTACGGTAACGGTAGATGCGTCCGTATTCGTGGCCGGACATTATACCTACGGTTCTTCCGTGAGCAAAGGGGTATTGTGGAAAAACGGCAAGAAATATGAAATGCAGGACAAGTTTTATCAGGAAAACTATCGGTCGGTCTTTGTATACGACGGCGATGTCTATGTGGCCGGAGAACGGCGGATGGGCAGCGGCAGCGACAACCCGTCTATGCCGGCGCTGTGGAAAAACGGAGTGATACAACCGTTGGAAAATGACGCGGAGGGTATGGCTTGGAAAGTTTTTGTGTCGGATGGCAATGTATATGTGGCCGGACGCGAAAATTTCATCGTGGCGAATACCACCAATCTGCTTGGATACAGAGCCGCATTGTGGAAAAACGGAAAGATACAAAGACTCACGGATAACCAATCGGGCAATCCGGATGCGTATTCGGTATTTGTACAGGGCAACGATGTATACGTTGCCGGAACAATAAACGGAGTGAAACATTCTCCTGCAATATGGAAAAACGGACAACTCCAACGTTTAAGCGACGAACAGGGCGACGTAAATTCCATTTTCGTGTCGGGCAGCGACGTATATGCGGCCGGAAGCATTGACGGAGGCAGAAGAACATCCAACAATCTTCCCATAGTAGTCCCCGTGATGTGGAAAAATGGAGTGTTGCAGCATTTGGACGAACAGGGATATGGTTATGCCAACTCTATCTACGTTTCAGGCAGCGATGTATATGTAGCCGGCAGCGGAAAATTGTTCAAAAACGGTATCGTACAAGTGGAGAACGAAAACAGTTCGTTTTATTCGGTATACGTTCACAACCAACATGTATATACAGCAGGTTCTAAAAAGGTTGGCAACCAAAATGCGGAGGCTGTTTTGTTGAAAAACAACGAACCGCAGGAATTATCAAAGGATGGGCTTCAGGGCTATAGTATTACAGCATATTCCGTATTTGTCAGATAAAGGAACTCTGCTGTCCCCCTGTTCGGAAACGGGGGACAGCAGAATCCGACTCATTCGTTTACTTTTTAATAATCTTCTTCACCACGCTTTGATTGCCGGCAAGGAGGATTCGCACAATATAGATCCCCTTCGGCAAATGCGAAACGTTGATAACGGAGGAATAACATGAAACAACCACGCGCCCGGAGGCGGTAAAAATTTCCACCTTTTCCACCGGCTTATCCGATTGGATAAACAATTCGTTTTCGACGGGATTGGGATACACCGCCAAGTTCTCCTTTTCCACCGTTTCTATCGCCGTAGTCGTCCCTTTGATGCTCAAGAAATCTTTCCAGACCGGCGCCGCCTTATATAAGGCGACAGACCCTGCCGGCACGGTAAGAGAGACATTGCCAATGGTTAAACCATGGAAAACATCGCTTTCGATACTTTGCGGCGTGACGGCCAGATTAGTGACCGACGTCAGGCCGGTGCAACTGAGGAAAGCCCAGGTGCCGATACTTGTCACGTTTGCGGGAATGGTTATGGATGTCAAACCGGTGCAACCGGCAAACGCATCTTTGCCAATGTTGGTTAGGCTTGAGGGAAGCGTAATGGAACTTAAACTCCTGCAAATAAAAAAAGCGTCAATTCCTATGCGTGTTACGCTGTTTGGAAGACTTACCGACGATAAAGCGGTGCAACCGGAAAAGGCGTTCTCTCCAATGTTTGTTACTCCCTCCTGTACCACAATTGTTGTAATACTGCTTTCGTAATTCTTCCAAGGAACCGAATTCGACCCCTCCGGTGGTTCGTAGTTATCCATTTCCCCGCTTCCGCTGATGGTGAGCGTGCCGTCGGAACAGAACGCCCATTTCACGTCTCTACCGCAAGTGCCGGACGCTATCGGGTTTTGACAAGGGGAAGATGTATTGCTGCTTACCGTTACGCGACAAGTAGC
>JAISZY010000053.1 GCA_031284375.1 Tannerellaceae bacterium
TGGACTTTGTTTTTCATTTTTTTATATCAAAATATAAACCAACAAAAAATATACAAAAATATTTGTTCACTCCACAAAATTTTTAATACCTTCGCCGCCAATATGAGAGTTTCTTACACAAAGTGTTATACTTGTTGCAGGTCTCTTATATAGAGACGGCACAAAAAAAAGGGTCGGTTTGAAACGAAAATAATAACCAACCGAATGGAAACCGGATATAATTTTATTCCGGACCATTTCTTTAACGATATGAATAATCAGCCTTCGGATTAATGATGGAGTTGTAGTAATCCTGTCCGCCGGGTTTGTTGGCCATGTAATCGGCATTGGCCTTTACTTCGTGTTCTTCTACGGTTGGCCCGTAGCAATCCCAACTGTTCCGGCGCAGGTTTAATATTTTTTGTATCTTTGCACCATGAGTACAGGAGTACAGACAAAAATAAACCGGCTGCTGCAAATGCAACCTTCGGGAGCCTTGTTTTTTTCGAGCTGGCTCACTCCCTTCACTACAGGCGTGATGATTCGCACAGGGGAAAAGCCGACGCTTTACGGTGCATTGTCATGTTTAAACCGCCAGTTGGATATAAAATGCCTTTTCCTGTATATGGCGGAAAAAGCGAACCATACATGGGTAGAAGCGCTCGACACATCCAAAATATCGCTGGGAACGGGGAAAAGGATTTTGCCGTACACGGAGGCACGGCGATAAATCTTTTTGTAAAAAATATGTCTCGCTATTCGGTTGACGTGGATTTAACTACCTTTCAAACTGTTATGCACGCTGGGGACAATATCCGTAAAGATTGAGGTGAATGTCATTCAGCGCGGAATAATCGGTGAAACAATGGAACTGCCACTGTGTGAAAGGGCAAAATCGGCGCCGCCCTTAACAGACAGCATCCACGCGACCTGTTCGGGAGTACGAATCGTTCAGACGTTGAAGCGGAAATGCATGATGTCGCCGTCTTGTACGATGTATTCCTTACCTTCTACGCTCATTTTGCCGGCTTCTTTTACGGCGGATTCGGAACCATAGCGGATATAATCGAGGTATTTGATAACTTCGGCACGGATGAAACCCTTCTCAAAGTCCGTATGAATTACACCGGCGCATTGCGGCGCTTTGCTCCCTTTCAGATAAGTCCAGGCGCGAACTTCCTGAGGGCCTGCCGTGAGGAAAGTCTCTAAGTTCAGCGCTTTATAAGCGGCTTTGATGAGACGGTTTACGCCCGATTCTTCCAATCCTATTTCGGAGAGGAAGAGTTGTCGCTCGTCGTAAGTTTCCAATTCTGCTATTTCGCTTTCTATTTTGGCGGCGACGACCAATATGCCGGCATTTTCACTTCCAATGGCTTCGCGCACGGCGTCTACGTAGCGGTTACCTGTACCGGCAGAGGCTTCGTCTACATTGCAGACATACATGACGGGTTTGTTCGTTAGCAGAAACAGTTCGCGGGCTATCTTTTGTTCATCTTTCGTATTGAAGCGCACGGTGCGGGCGTTTTTGCCTTGTGCAAGGGATTCCTTGTATTTGAGGAGCATCTCGTAAATCTGCCGGGCTTGTTTATCCCCACCCGTTTGCGCTTGTTTCTGTACTTTGTTGATACGGTTTTCAATCGTTTCAAGGTCTTTTATCTGGAGTTCGGCGTCGATGATTTCTTTGTCCCGCACCGGATTGATACGTCCGTCTACGTGCACGATATTATCGTCGTCGAAACAGCGCAGTACGTGCAGGATTGCATCGGTTTCCCGGATATTGGCCAGAAATTTATTCCCAAGCCCTTCCCCTTGACTGGCGCCTTTTACCAGGCCGGCAATATCTACAATCTCCACCGTAGTGGGAACGATACGCTGAGGATGCACCAATTCCGCCAGTTTGTTCAGCCGTTCGTCGGGAACTGTAATGACGCCCACATTGGGTTCGATGGTGCAAAAAGGAAAATTAGCCGATTGCGCTTTTGCATTAGATAAGCAATTAAATAAGGTGGACTTCCCTACATTTGGAAGTCCCACAATACCACATTGTAAAGCCATTTGATGTTATTTTATAAATTCTTCACAAAGGTAACACTTTTGGCAACAACGCGCAAAAACTCTATCTTTGCCATGTAGCATTTCTATTAATCTACATGTAAACAACAAAGATAATCCGTGGCAAAGAATATAACCGATACTCCGCTGATGAAGCAGTACTTCGATGCAAAAGCGAAGCACCCTGATGCAATCCTGCTTTTCCGGGTGGGAGATTTCTACGAAATGTATGGAAAAGACGCCGTAGAAGGCGCCGATATACTGGGCATCACACAAACCAAACGAAACGGAGAATCATCCATCGAAATGGCCGGGTTCCCCCATCATGCCTTAGAGACGTACCTCCCCCGGCTGATACGCGCCGGTAGACGAGTGGCTATCTGCGACCAGTTGGAAGACCCGAAGCTGACAAAAAAATTGGTGAAACGGGGTATTACCGAACTGGTGACGCCGGGAGTCTCTATCAACGATACGATTCTTAACCATAAAGAGAACAACTTCCTGGCCTCCGTATTCTTTGGCAAAGAAGCCTGTGGAATTGCTTTCTTGGATATATCTACCGGCGAATTTCTCACAGCCGAAGGAACGACCGATTATGCAGACAAGTTACTTCACAATTTCATGCCCAAAGAAGTCTTGATAGAACGAAATGCCCGCAAACGCTTTGAAGAATGTTTCGGTACTCGCTTCCTTACTTTCTGCATGGACGACTGGGTGTTTACCTCCGATTCGGCCAACGACCGGCTGCTGAAACACTTCGAGACCCGAAACCTGAAAGGCTTCGGCGTACAACATCTCACGTTCGGCATCATCGCATCGGGAGCCATCCTGCATTATCTGGATGCAACCCAACATACGCAGATTTCGCACATCACCGCCCTTGCCCGCATCGAAGAAGACCGCTACGTACGCCTGGATAAGTTTACCGTTCGCAGCCTCGAACTGGTAAACGCCATGAACGAAGGAGGAACCGCCCTGCTGAATGTGATAGACAAAACCATCTCGCCGATGGGTGCGCGTATGCTGCGCCGATGGCTGCTCTTCCCCTTGAAAGATATCAAACCGATTGTGGAACGGCAAGATGCCGTAGATTACTTTCTGACGCATCCGGATACAAAGGCATTACTCGAAACCCACGTCAGGCAAATAGGAGACCTGGAGCGCATCATCTCTAAAGTGGCCGTAGGACGTGTCTTGCCCCGCGAAGTGGTGCAACTGAAAATCGCCCTCAAAGCCCTCCAACCCATCAAAGAAGCCTGTATGCAGAGCGATGAACCGGTACTGAAACGAATGGGAGAACAACTCAATCTCTGCGAAATCATCCGCGACAGGATAGAACGGGAAATCAACCCCGCTCCACCCGTTTTGCTCCACAAAGGCGGGGTAATTGCCCAGGGCGTCGATAAGGAATTGGACGAACTGCGCTCCATCGCCTATTCCGGAAAGGATTATTTGTTGCAGATACAGCAGCGCGAAGCAGAGAAAACCGGCATCCCAAGTTTGAAGATTTCGTTCAATAACGTTTTCGGCTATTACATCGAAGTACGCAATACGCACAAAGACAAAGTCCCCGCCGAATGGATACGTAAACAAACCTTGGTCAATGCCGAACGATACATCACCGAAGAACTGAAAGGATACGAAGAAAAAATACTCGGCGCCGAAGAGAAAATACTATCCATCGAAGCCCGCCTCTTCAACGACCTGGCGCTTTGCCTGATGGAATATATCCCGCCTATCCAGGCCAATGCCGCCTTGACGGGACGCATCGACTGCCTGCTCTCGTTTGCCGAAACGGCAAAGGCAAACCGGTACGTCCGACCGGTCATAAACGAATCCGACCGCATAGACATCCGGGGAGGAAGGCATCCGGTGATAGAAAAACAAATGCCTCCCGGAGAAACATACGTGGCCAACGACGTCTTTTTGGACAACGAAAAACAGCAAATCATCATCATCACCGGGCCTAATATGGCCGGCAAGTCGGCCTTGCTTCGCCAGACAGCCCTCATCACCCTTCTGACGCAAACCGGATGCTTCGTGCCCGCACAAAGCGCGCACATCGGATGGGTGGACAAAATCTTTACCCGCGTAGGCGCTTCGGACAATATCTCCGTAGGCGAATCTACCTTTATGGTAGAAATGAACGAAGCCGCCGATATACTCAACAACCTTTCGCCACGCAGCTTGGTACTCTTCGACGAACTGGGACGCGGCACCAGCACCTACGACGGTATCTCCATCGCCTGGGCTATCGTAGAATATATCCACGAACATCCTACCGCACGCGCCAAAACCCTCTTCGCCACCCATTATCACGAACTCAACGAAATGGAACGCTCTTTCCGCCGAATAAAAAATTACAACGTATCGGTACGGGAAACAGACAACAAGGTGCTTTTTCTGCGCAAACTCGTGCCCGGAGGAAGCGAACATAGCTTCGGCATCCACGTGGCCAAAATGGCGGGAATGCCCAAGAGCATCGTGAAACGGTCGAACGAAATATTGAAACAACTCGAATCCGAGAACCGGCAAGACGGCATCAGCAAACCCATGAAAGAAATTGCCGCCGCCGGAGAGGGCTATCAACTGAATTTCTTCCAATTGGACGACCCCGTACTCAGCCGGGTGAGGGATGAAATAAACCATCTCGACATCAACAACCTGACGCCCCTCGAAGCGCTCAATAAACTGAGCGAGATACGGAAGATTATTACCGGGAAATGAAGCCGGGATGGGACGTCTGCGATATTAAAAGCTCGTTGTTTAGTTACTAACGACACAATATCGGTATGTATATATCGGCCGTTGTACATGGGAAGAAATCCTTTTTTTCCCGAGGCTGTGTCACGTTTTGGCGCAACGGGGTTATATTTTTGCAGAAAATTTTAAAAGAAGGAATTTTATGAAACTTGCAGAAGCCCTCAGCATACGTGCTGATTTACAAAAGAGAATTGCCGGATTGAAAGAACGGTTGAAAAACAGTTCAAAGATTCAGGAAGGAGACGTTCCATTTGAAGACCCGAA
>JAISZY010000126.1 GCA_031284375.1 Tannerellaceae bacterium
TCCAACAATCCGTTCAGGTCTTTTATCACGCGATTGTAATCAATTATCGTCAGTTGAGAGGCGGGGAAGCAGACAGCCATGAAGTAGTTGTACTCTTCATCTCCGCGATGAGCCGGGTTCTGTTTCATCTTCTCGGCGCCCACCAGCGCTGCCGCCGCCGAACGGTGATGTCCGTCGGCTATGTACATGGCGGGGATTTGGGCGAATAATTCCGTGATGCGGAGGATGTCGGCTTCGTTGTTTATCAACCAAAAGGTGTGACCAAAGTTGTCCGGCGAAGTGGTGAAATCGTATTCCGGCTCTTTTTCTGCATACTTTCTTACGATGGCGTCTACTTCCTGATTGTCGGGATAGGCGAAGAATACCGGTTCGATATTGGCGTTGTTTACACGCACGTGCTTCATTCGGTCTTCTTCTTTATCGCGGCGGGTCAGTTCGTGCTTTTTGATGTTTCCATTCATGTAATCGTCTACACAGGCGCAAATCACCAATCCGTACTGCGTATGTCCGTTCATCGTTTGAGCATAGAGATAATACATCTCCCGAGCGTCTTGTGCCAACCATCCGTTGTCTTGAAACTTCCCAAAGTTTTCGGCTGCCTTTTGATACACTTTCGACTCATGTTCGTCTGTTCCGACGGGAAAGTCTATTTCGGGCTTGATGATATGATACAACGACTTTTCGTTATCTCCCGCTTCCGCGCGAGCCTCGTCCGAGTTTAATACATCGTATGGCCTCGAAGCTACTTCTTCTACCCATTCCTTAGGAGGACGAATTCCTCTGAAAGGTTTTATTTTCATACAGATTCGTTTACTTTAAATTGAATGTTCCCGTTCCGGATGAAATCTACAATCTGTTTCGCAGCAGCGATGCCGGCATTGATGTTGGCTTCGGCCGTTTGAGCGCCTACTTTTTTGGGTGTAGCAAAGTAACGGTCGGGATATTTGGCCGCCAATTCGGCGTCTATGCCCGGCTTTACGTCGCTCAGATACTTAAAGTCCTGCCGTTCTTCCAATATGCGGGCAAGGGCGCTTTCGTCTACCACTTCTTTGCGGGCGGTGTTTACTACTATCGCTCCTTTGGGCATGAGGCTGAGTAATGGGTAGTTGATAGAATTTTTCGTTTCCTCCGTGGCCGGGATGTGAAGGGATACAATGGCGCAGGTGCGGAACAGGTCTTCTACCGAGGCAACGGCTTTTACGCCGTCGTTCTCTATGATTTGCGCCGGCGTATAGGGATCGAAGGCGTAGATATCCATGCCGAATCCTTTGGCGATACGCGCTACATTGCGCCCTACGTTGCCATAGGCTAAGATGCCGAGTTTCTTGTCTTTCAATTCCGTGCCCGATGCGCCGCCAAAGTATCCGCGAACGCCGTACACCAAAAGACCGAAAACCAATTCGGCTACGGCATTGGAGTTCTGACCCGGCGTGTTCATTACGCATACGCCGCAGGCCGTGGCGGCGTTTAAATCAATGTTGTCGTAACCGGCGCCGGCGCGGACAACTATCTTTAGTTGTTGGGCGGCGTTGAGTACTTCGGCGTCGATGATGTCGCTGCGGATGATAAGGGCATCTACTTCTTTCACTGCTTCGACGAGTTGCTTTTTCTCCGTATATTTTTCCAGCAAGACGAGTTCCATGCCGGCGTTTTCTACTTCTTGACGGATACCTTTCACAGCTATCGCTGCGAAAGGTTTATCTGTGGCTATGAGTACTTTTGTCATAATCAATGTTGTCTTTCAAATGTTTTCATGCTTTCTACCAAGGCTTCTACACTGCTTTTGGGCATTGCATTGTACAAGGATGCGCGGAATCCGCCTACCGAACGGTGTCCCTTAATCCCTACCATGCCGGCGGCCGAAGCATAGGCGCTAAATTCGGCTTCCAATTCTTTGTATTCGTCCGTCATAACGAAGCATACGTTCATGATAGAGCGATCTTCGGCGGCTACGGTGCCTCGGAATAGTTTATTCCGGTCGATTTCGTCGTACAAAATGGCGGCTTTCTCCAGATTCTTTTGCTCAATCTCCTTTAATCCGCCTAAGGACTGATACCACTTGAGCGTTTGAAGGGCGGCATAGATCGGAAATACCGGGGGCGTGTTGAACATCGATTCTTTTTTGATGTGCGTCTTGTAATCCAACATGGTGGGAATGGCTCGCGAAACGCGTCCCAAGGCGGCTTCGCGTACGATGACCAAGGTAACGCCCGCCGGAGCTAAGTTCTTCTGAGCGCCGGCATAGATGACGTCGTATTTCGACACATCTACCGGACGGGAGAAGATGTCGGAAGACATGTCGCATATCAAACGAACGTTTACGTCCGGGTCGTAGCGCATCTGGGTGCCGTAAATGGTATTGTTCGAAGTGAAATGGAAATACTCCGAATCGTCCGGTATCGCGTATCCCTTGGGGATAAAGGTGTAATTGGCGTCTTTCGACGAACCGACTACCGCTACCTCGCCAAACAGCCTGGCTTCTTTGATGGCATTAGACGCCCAAGTGCCGGTGTCTAAGTACGAGGCCTTTTGGTTGAGAAAATTGAACGGTACCATGCAGAATTGCAGGCTTGCTCCGCCGCCCAAAAATATTACCTCGTAGCCGGACGGTACGTCCAAGAGTTCTTTTATCTTAGAACGGGCTTCGTCGCACACGGCTACAAATTCCTTACCTCGGTGAGATACTTCCAGTATCGATAATCCTGTGCCTTCGAAGTCTAAAACCGCCGCAGCGGAGTTGCGAATCGTGTACTCGCTCAGAATAGAAGGTCCTGCTGAAAAATTGTGCTTCTTCATACTACTTATTGTTTTAAAATGTGTTGTTTAAATATATCTGTCGCCCCATAGGCGTTTCATCTGATCTATGAGTTTTTGTTCGGCCGAATTGGACTGCCCTTCCCACATCCTTTTTCCGATGAGTTCGGGGGGTAGGAAGTCTTGTTTTACAAAGTTATTTTCATAATCGTGTGCGTACTTGTAATTCTTGCCGTAGTTTAATTCTTTCATCAACTGGGTTGGCGCGTTCCGCAGATGGAGGGGTACGGGAAGGTTGCCGGTCTCGTTTACATACTCCGTGGCGACGCCGATTGCTTTGTATGCCGAATTGCTCTTTGGGCTGGCGGCTAAGTAAATGGTCGTTTCCGCCAGAATAATCCGGCCTTCCGGCCAGCCAATCTTCCGGAGAGCATCGAAACAGGCATTGGCCAATAGGAGCGCGTTCGGGTTTGCCAGACCGATGTCTTCGGCGGCCAATATCAGGAGGCGGCGGGCTATGAACTCCGGGTCTTCTCCGCCGGCCACCATCCGCGCCAGCCAGTACATGGCGGCGTCCGGGTCGCTGCCGCGCACGGATTTGATAAATGCGGAGATGATATCGTAGTGCATTTCGCCGTCCTTGTCGTACGCGGCCGGGTTTTCTTGCAATCGTTCCGTTACCTTGGCGTCGGTTAGCTCGATGGTATCGTTGTCGTTTTCGGAACTAACCATCAGGTCTAAGATGTTGAGTAACTTGCGTGCGTCTCCTCCGGAATAGCGCAAAACGGCGTCTGTCTCGGTTGGAATAATCTGTTTTTCTTTCAATACCCGGTCTTCGTCGATGGCTTTATGCAGAAGGGTGAGGAGGTCTTCTTTGTCGAGCGACTTCAGGGTGTAAACCTGGCAGCGCGACAGGAGGGGGCGGATTACTTCGAACGAAGGATTTTCGGTTGTAGCGCCGATAAGCGTTACCACACCCGTTTCCACGGCGCCTAAGAGGGAGTCTTGCTGCGATTTACTGAAGCGATGTATCTCGTCTATAAACAAAATGGGCGACGATGTATCGAAAAAGCGGTTGTTCTTTGCTTTATCAATGACGTCTCGCACGTCCTTCACGCCCGAACTGATGGCGCTGAGGGTATAAAACGGCGTCTCCAAGCGATGGGCGATGATTTGCGCCAGCGTAGTTTTGCCCACTCCCGGCGGACCCCATAAGATGAAGGAAGGTACTCTTCCCGCATCAATCATTTTGCGTAAAACAGCGCCTTTTCCTACCAAATGCTTTTGCCCTATATAGTCGTCCAATGTTTTAGGGCGCATTCTTTCTGCTAAAGGTTGATTCGTCATCCGGAAAAATTCGAGTTTTTTATCCAAAAAAGAGCCGCGAAAGCGAACTATCGCAGCTCTTTTATATAGAGAACATGAAAACGATTACAAACGATTGGCCGAGCCAAGTACATCTTCTATTTTGTGTTTGTAAAGTTTCTTTGCATTGTCTCGCGCCGGGCCCAGATATTTGCGAGGGTCGAACTCTGCCGGTTTTTTGGCAAACGTCTCGCGGATAGCGGCCGTCATGGCCAAACGACTGTCGGAGTCGATGTTGATTTTACAAACCGCCGACGTGGCCGCTCTGCGCAATTGTTCTTCGGGGATGCCGATGGCATCTTTCAGCGCTCCGCCGTATTGGTTTATCGTTGCCACTTCTTCTTGCGGAACGGAGGAGGCTCCGTGCAGTACGATAGGGAAGCCGGGTATGCGTTTTTCTATTTCTTCCAGGATATCAAAGCGTAAGGGAGGGGGAACTAAGTTCCCGTTTTCGTCGCGCGTACATTGTGCCGGAGTGAATTTGTTTGCTCCATGCGATGTGCCGATAGAGATAGCCAAGGAATCGCACCCGGTTCTGGTTACGAAGTCCACCACATCGATCGGCTCGGTATAGGTGTGATGTTCGGCGCTTACTTCGTCTTCTACGCCGGCCAGTACGCCCAATTCGCCTTCTACGGTTACGTCGTACTGGTGTGCGTACTCAACGACTTTGCGGGTGAGGGCTACATTGTCGTCGTACAACAGGTGGGAACCGTCTATCATTACGGAAGAGAATCCCATGTCTATGCAGCTTTTGCATAGTTCGAATGAATCGCCATGGTCTAAGTGGAGTACAATCTGAGGATTTTCGCATCCTAATTCTTTGGCATACGCTACGGCTCCTTCGGCCAGATAACGCAGAAGCGTTTGATTGGCATATTTGCGGGCGCCGCTGGATACTTGCAGTATCACGGGCGATTTTGTTTCTGCGGCTGCCTGTACGATGGCCTGCATTTGTTCTAAGTTGTTGAAGTTGAATGCCGGGATGGCGTATTTGCCTTCCATGGCCTTTGTAAACATGTCTCTTGAGTTTACCAAACCTAAATCTTTGTAATTTACCATTGTCTTATATCTGTTCTTACGTTAATAATAAAAAACCTGTCAAAGATAGCAATTATCGAACGAATATACGCAACGACTGTCGTTATTTTCTTTTCCGATATGATTCCGTCCCGATGCGAGGGTGGGGGGTGGGGGCAGGACGAAGCGCCGTCCGATTGCGTGGACGGAGGAAAATCGTTTGGAAACATATCGTCCAATTGCGTGGACGAGATAAAATCGTTTGGAAAGGTATCGTCCAAGCATTAGGATTGTATAAAATCGTATGGAAACATATCGTCCAAGCATTAGGACTGGATAAAATCGTTTGGAAAAGTATCGTCCAAGCATTAGGA
>JAISZY010000164.1 GCA_031284375.1 Tannerellaceae bacterium
GCCGTCTTTTTATATTCTTCGATGGTAATCAGGTCGGCAAAGCTTTGCAGGGGGTGACGTGTGGCTGCTTCCATGCTGAAGACCGGACGTCCCGAATATTGAATAAATTGGTTCAATACCTTTTCCGTATAATCTTCTTCTTTGTTTTCGAAGCGGGCGAAGGAGCGTACGCCGATGATGTCGCAATAGCAGCCCATCACGGGAATAGCTTCCAGGAGGTGTTCGCTTTTATCGCCGTCCATCACTACGCCGCGTTCGGTTTCCAGCTTCCAGGCGCCTTGGTTTACGTCCAGTACGATGGTATTCATTCCCAGATTCATGGCTGCTTTCTGTGTGCTCAACCGGGTACGCAGGCTGGAGTTGAAGAATACCATCAGCAGTGTTTTGTTCTTTCCAAGTTCAGTGAATCCGAAACGATTTTTCTTTATTTCAAAAGCTTCCTGTAAAGCGCTTTGCAGATTTTCCAAATCATATACGCTGGTAAAGTTTTTCATTGAATCTTTTATTTATGGTTAAAAAACAGCGGCAATTTAAGAAGAAAGAAGCATATACGCAAACCAGCTGTTACATACGACAGGGTTGGCATGTGTTTTCAAATTAATCTTGCATGTGTTTATTGGATTTATCCCGCTCGACGTCTTCCTTGCTTTTACTTTGGGTTACCAGATAAACGCCGGCAAAAATGAGGGCGGCAGAGCCTAATTTATCCCAACTGAAACTGCTTTGCCCCAGCATAACGGCAAGCAGCGAGGCTATAATTGGTTGAATATAATTATACATGCTGACTGTGGTTGGACGCAGGCGTTTTAACGACATAGGTATCATCAGGTACGGGAGGAAGGTGCCTAATATGAGGACATAGGCAATAGCGCTCAATTCTTTCCAATCTAAAGTGTTTCGATGGAAAGCCGGAGCTTCCAGCACTGCCTGGTACGTAAATGGAATCAGCATAACAGCCGAGAAAAGGAACATCCACTTCATAATTGTTATAGCTGAATAACGCTGACTTAATTGCCTGGATAGTACGACATATATGGAATACAGGAGATTGCTGAATACGATTCGCAGATTACCGGCCAGTCCGCCGGCTTGGTTCTCGCCTTGGGAAGAAGACAGTATCAGCGTAACGGCTCCCGCCACACCTAAGAATACGCCAATGGCTTTTTGTCTTGTAATGGGTTCTTTTAAAATTAGTGCTGCCAGCAGCATAACGTAGATGGGTCCTGCAGTAGCAATGATAGAGGCGTCGACCGGCGAAGTGAGATTCAGACCAATCATAAACAAGCTTTGATTGAAAGCAATCCCACATATAGCGCATAGGAAAAGCAGTCCTATATCTTTGGGTATAACTTTTTCATTGGTAACGAATAAAGAAGTAATCCAAAACATGATACAGCCGAACACGATGCGCATGAGTGTCAAGGCTTCGGGTGTTACGTGCAAAGGTATCAGGGACTTGGATATGGGTATATTAACGGCAAACAATACGTTTGTTACAAAAATAAGGAAATGTCCTCTTATTTTTTCATTACTCATTACACGGATTCTTTTGGCTTATTAATGATTAACTATGTGTGTACCTGTGTTGCTATGGATTTCAGAAGCATTGGTTATAATCACTTGCTTTACGCCGGCGTCGATTGCCTCGAATGCGTTTTCAAGTTTGGGTATCATTCCTGTCCGTATGATACCTTGTTCTACATATTGTTTGAACGTAATACGGTTTAATTGAGCTATCACGCTATCGTCGTCGTTTTCGTCCATCAATACTCCTTTCTTTTCAAAGCAGTAAACTAATGTGACTTCAAAATATGCAGCCAGAGCCTTGGCTGTTCCACCGGCAATGGAGTCGGCGTTGGTATTGAGTAAATGTCCTTGTTTATCGTGTGTAAGCGGCGCTTACACGGGCACAATGTCCTGTTGGAGGAGCGAAATCAATGATTGCGTATTGACGTCTTTCACGTCTCCTACATATCCGTAATCTATCTCTTTTACAGGACGTTTATCCGAACGTATCATATTCATGTCGGCGCCGGTCAACCCCAATGCGTTCACTCCCAAAGCTTGTAATCCGGCCACGATATTTTTATTGACTAATCCGCCATAAACCATTGTCACAATCTGCAAGGTTTCTTCGTCCGTTATCCTTCTTCCATTTACCATTTTACTCTCAACTCCTAATCGTTCGGACAATTGGGTTGCCAAACGTCCGCCTCCATGTACCAATGCTTTTTTGCCTGGTATGGCAGTAAAATCATGAAGTAAACGCTGAAGCGTATCTGTTTCTTCAACAATTTTTCCTCCCACTTTAACCAAAGTAAATTTTTCCATCTCCCCTAATTATAATTTCGCGCCAAAGATAGTAAAAGGAGAAAAGAAATTATTACATTTGCCCCCGAAATGCGGTAGTAGCTCAGTTGGTAGAGCATCAGCTTCCCAAGCTGAGGGTCGCGGGTTTGAGTCCCGTCTTCCGCTCAAAGTGATAATAAACACTTTTAAAGGCTGTTACCTTGATTGTAACAGCCCTTTTTTATGCTCCAAAAGCTGTTTGAGAGCGTAAAATATAGCATAAAAACACGGTTTTTTATGCTATATTTGCAGGGAAAATTACAATAGAATTACAGTAATTATGGCAACTTTTTCAATTGTAATACGCGGGAAGCGGAACGATGGGTAGGGTTTTTGCGTTGTAAAACATAAACAACCCCGTCCTACTTTCCCAAGCCGGTCGGGGCATAACTCTAACCAACCATGAAAACAAAATCAAAACTTATACATAATACCTACATCTAATCCATTTGCCTTAAAATCTGTGACGAACCTTACCTGCACGCCTATGTCATGATAGAATATACCTCCACCAATGCCGCCCTGTTTAAGCGTATTGTAGGATGCCATAACAAAGGGAGTGAAAACGCGCTCCTTCTCGACGGTTCTAACTATCGTTACAGGCGTGAAATCATACTTCAAATCAGTTACTTTGTTGTATTGTGACGTGAAGGATACGTCTAATTTCCCGTATTGGTTATTGAACAGCGTTTCACTGTAATACCTCTTTAACTCATACTCTCGGATAATAGCCGCCGTATCAACATGCTGTGTGACATAGCGAATATTATCTACAAATACCGTGTCAATTTTAACGGGAAGCGTACTTCTTTCAGGCGTTTCCGTATGAACCGGCTCAATATTCGATATAGTTCCGCTTATTGTTTCGCCTTGGATGTACTCTGTCTTCGTTACCGTCTCAGTTGTACACCTTCCGGCCAAGAATCCGACCGCGAGGCACACGAGAACGATTGCTGTGTAATGTATCCCTTTCATCGCTTTCTATCATAAAATCAAAGCATCCGAACTTGGAAGCCGCCCGGACACAAAAAAGGCGGGGTAATCGTTATTGGATTTACACCGCCTAATGCAATTGCGTTTCGCTGTCAATTTCTTTATGTCATGATTGGATAAATAATTTTGTATGTATTATCCTTCCCAACACAAAAGGTTTTATTGCTTGTCAAATCAGACAAATTACCTTTTACGGCCGTATATGTACGCCCGATAGACGCTCCATTCGCTGATGAGTTCGATTCTATAAATGGAGCATATGCTGTATAATTAATTTTTTTTCTTTCCATATAATATTCTTTTTAATTAGTTAATCCTTCATGTACCCATCCTTCCCGTAATCTATTGTCGGTGATTTTTCCATCGGGATGTTTAATTATCTCCCCATCACTTGAATATACATCAGTTCCATTGTGTATTGATTCTATCAAGCCTCTCCGGAACTTATACGGACAACTTTGTCTATTCGCAACCATAATAACAGGCTGATAAGGGGTATTTAATTCAAGTTCTTTGCTAATATCATCAAATGTGGCCTTAATTATTCGATACAAGTTATCGTTCGGTTTTTCAATAGGCAAACGAAGCGCACTTGCTTCTTTCCTCCGAATCGAATAATCATGGCTTCCTGATTCACTGCATAGAAATTTCACTACATCATCTTCCTTTCCGTCAAAATCATGTAATTTCAACAAATTTTTCGCAAACATCTTGATTTGAGCCTTAGATTTATATACTTGCCCTAAGGTTATCGGGTGAATCATTTCCGACAATTTTAAAAATATATCAGTAAGTAAATGTTTGTCTCTAATGCCAAGTTCGTTTTTCGCCATTTCAATGTAAGCATTTACGTGCTCGACACTCACCGGAACTTTTACATTTGGATCTGGAATTCCAGGTATTGCCGGATTTAAAGGGCCATTTACGCTCGGATCAATTGGCCCCAGAGATGCTTGTTTCGTCATTACAATAGAATCTGCTCCAAGACAGATTAATGTCCCTGTGCTAAAACATTTTTCTGGAATAATTATTTCAAATTTTTTACAGAAACTTCTTATCAAATTAACTAAACTCCATGCAACGGAAGTATGACCTCCATTTGTATAGAGATACAACGAAATCTTGTCCACGTCGCCAATCTTGTCCAAATGCTCCGTGAATAATGGTAAAATATCTTCGCCAATCTGTGTTTCAAGACCCTGTCTTGTTCCTGTAACATAAACAATTAATTTAGAATTTCGCTCGGACTCAATTCTCTTATAAAGTTCTATTCGGTCGTTAATCATATGTTTCTCTTCGTTATAATATCATTTCATAATGATAGCGGCAAATCTACTATACTTTTTTTATTTGCAAGCAATCAAAAAACATTTTTTAATGATTTTTGCGTGTAAATCCAATATGTCAAAGAACGCCATGTGCCCGGACAGCTCTAATTTCCTGTATTACTACCGATATGGGAATCCACATATCGGTAGACAGCGCTATCCGGGCGTCACGGTTAATCAACTACTTCCCAATCCTCGGAAAATAGTTCAATCATGGTTTCTTTCCAAGGAACACGTCCGAACCGGCTTTCTACATACAGAAATGGAGCGGTCATTTGCTCGTGAATCCTTGTCGCTACGATTCCCTTTAGCGTATTTTCCTCTTCAATAGTCAAATCCCGACCGATTGCAGTACCGGCATCTGTGCAGATAGAACCCAGAACCAGCTCCTTATTTTCCACATTTGTAGGAATGTTTGCACAACGTATCTTAACGTCTTCTTTCCATGAAGGCAATCGCATTGCCTTTTCCTGTTTTACAAGCTCTAAAGCTTCACCAAAATTCATTTTACTTGATTTTTAAATTATTAATACTTATACTTTCTTCAACTCAAAATGAGCATAATCGCGCATCTTCCAATCCCCGCCCCAGTCGATCTTGACGCCGAGCGACATGGCTATCGTTTTGATGTGAAAGGCAATCTCCCGAAGGCTTTCAATATCATTCATTCGCAATTGCCCGCCGACATAGGGGTAAAGGTCAACCGCATAGCCGTAGCCATCCTCCCTTGCCTGGTGGTTCGACTTGTTCACAACGCCATCGGCGTATGTGACGATCTTGCCCGGCTCGGTACGTCCCTTTGCGTACAACTCCTTTTGACGTTCTGTCGTCCTGACGCCCTCGA
>JAISZY010000183.1 GCA_031284375.1 Tannerellaceae bacterium
GTCTAATGTGAAGGCGATGCGGATAGCCTCCATGTTAGTTTTCAGGTGCGCTTTCTTATTGTAACTCATGGCTTTCGAGATAAAGGGCAATGGCGCCGGTCAGTTCGGTGTAGAGTAAAGCGTATTCAGGCTCGTAAGCAAAATCGTCGGATAGCGAATATCTGGCAAAAACGCTTTCACATTCGGACAAAAGCCGGATTGCCAGTTGAGGTGCGGCATTTTCGGAAACTTCCTTTGAAAATTCATTCCAAAGGATATTTTTCAGCGTGTCGTACATGGAAAAATGCAGTCCGGCAAACAGGGTTTCATTTGCCCAGTGTTCGGCTTCGAGGGGATTTCCGCCGTTTTTTATGATGTCTGCATAAATGTCAATCGCCGCCTGATTACGTGCGGCAATAAACTTTTCATCATCAAGCAGGTGCGGGTGGCTTTCGCGAAGAAAATCCACAAGCAAAAGGCGGAAATAAGACAGGTCTGCAGGATAGTTTTTACTGTTCATATCTTTATTCATTTGGATTGAACCGTAAAGTTGAAAATTAAATCAGTGCGATTTATTGATTTTAAGGCATTTGGCAGGGGTTTGCCGGACTGTGGCAGGGGTTTGCAGTCAAAAAAACGGTTGATGAAGGTGAACATTTCAATGCATCTTCATACATCGACAGTGGAAATTCATCGGCAACACTGGAAGAGGAAAAAATAAGCGTTTGCCTGAAAGATTCCCGGAGCGAAGCAATTCTGCTTGCCGCCGGAGAACAGTTGACTTATGACAGAAATACGGGACAGTTTGAAAAACAGCTGGTTAAAGTGAATGACATCACTGCATGGACAAAAGGAAATCTGTTGATTCAAAGCCTGTCCATCGATGAAATTGCCAAAATAATTGAACGTAAATATGCCCTGAAAGTCTATCTCAATCAAAACAGGTACAGGAACGAAAAAATCACCATGAAGTTTATGAACGGAGAAGATATAAGCGAATTTATGCATATTCTGCGCTGTCTTGTTCCCGGTTTACGCTATAAGACAGAGAATGATAAACTGTATATTTACTGACAGGAATAAAAAATGCCATAAAAATGGGAGATATATTTAACGGGAATGTAACAGCTTTGTAATAGCATCTATCTACTTTTGCCGCTGATAAAATTACTTAATAAAAATGAATTTATAAAACATGAAGAAAAAACGAAATTACTTTAGCCGGCTAATGTTGCTGCTGTTTTTGTTGCCCGCATCTTGGATGCTTCAGGCGCAAAATCAAAAAATCACCCTTCCCCAAAAGCCAATGACTCTGCCTGTCGCTTTTGAGGAGATAGAAAAACAGACGGATCTGACGGTTGCCTACTCGGAACCCATTCCGGAAAAGAAATACTCCGGCACTGTTACCGACGAAAAAGGCGAAGCTGTTATCGGTGCAAGTATCAGCATCAAAGGGAGTAAAACAGGAACCGTAACGGATGTTAACGGACGGTTTTCCATTCAAGCTGCCGATGGCGCTATCCTGTCTGTATCCTATGTCGGATTTACATCCAAAGAGCTTAAACTTGGGAATAATACGGAACTGCAAATCGTTATCAATGAAGATAACAAACTGCTCGACGAAGTGGTTGTTGTGGGTTATGGCGTACAAAACAAACGGGATGTATCTACATCCATCTCACAAATCAAAGCAGACCAATTGGTTGATGTTCCCATTTCGGATTTCCGGCAGGCAATGATAGGAAAGTTGCCGGGCGTACAGGTATTACAAACCAGTGGAGACCCGGAAGGAAACCTCACCATTCGTGTGCGTGGAATCAGCTCGGTCAATGCAGGTAATGATCCATTGTATGTTGTGGATGGAATGCCCATAGAAAGAGGATTTTCCAACCTGAACAATAATGATATTGAATCCATCGAAATACTGAAAGATGCTTCTTCCGCAGCCATTTACGGCAGTCGGGGTTCAAATGGCGTTGTTTTTATCACAACCAAACAGGGGCGCTCCGAAAAATTGACTGTTAACTACGATGGATATTATGGTGTACAACAAGTGTCTAAAAAATTGCCGATGATGAACGCCTATCAGTTTGCTGAAGCAGCAAGGGACGGCCACAATGGGGCTTACCTGGATGAAGTGCCGAACGGCTCACCCAATGATCCCAACAGCGTTCGTCCCCAATCATACCACAAAATTCCGGACGAACTGTTTCCTTACCTGAATGGCGAGCAGGGATTGACCGATACCGATTGGCAGGACGCCATTTTCCGCACGGCGGCAACAAGGAGTCACAACATATCTCTGTCGGGCAAAGGAAAAAACCTTGGTTACTTTGTTTCAGGCAATTATTATAAGCAAGACGGGATTATTATTGAATCCGATTTTGAGAAATACAGCCTTCGTCTCAATTTAGACGGCAATTATGACAAGTTTAAGTTTGGGGTAAATTTTTCTCCTTCCTACTCAACATCTAACCGTGTAAATGCTTCCGGGCCTTATACTGATGGCGGAATTGTCCAGGCAGCGCTTGCCATACCCCCTGTGTGGCCGGTATATAATCCTGATGGCAGCTACAATTTTCAGGGGAATGGCTATTGGCGTATAGGAAATGATTACCAGCATAATGAAGTAATCAATCCCGTGGCGCTGGCAACGTTGCAATCGGACGTTGTTGACCGCTATGCGCTGATAGGAAAGATTTTCGGAGAATATGAATTTTTCAAAGGGCTGACTTACAGCATTTCATTGGCGGGCGATTATTATGGCTCTCATAATGACAAGTATCGTCCCTCCGAACTTCCGTTGCAGGGTTGGTCAAATTACGGTAAAAAATCCAATCCGACCGGTTACAGTTCATCTTCTTTTTATTTCAACTGGCTGGTCGAAAACAAATTGAACTACAACACAAAAATTAATGACAACCACAGCATCAATGTTGTTTTGGTGCAATCTGCGGAAAAAGAAACATTGAAAAGCAATAACGTTACCGCTACGGATTACCCCAACGATTATATACAGACCATTTCCGGAGGAACAGTTACAGATGGAAACTCAGAAAAAGCGCAATGGACGCTGGCATCTTATTTAGCCCGTGTACAATATGGTTATCAGGGAAAATACATGGCTTCTGCCGCTATCCGTACTGACGCTTCGTCCCGCTTTGGGAGAAATAATCGCTGGGGATATTTTCCGTCGGCGTCTGCCGCCTGGCGAATCAGCGACGAGAATTTTTTCAGGGAAACCCCTGCTTTGCGTTTTGTCAATGACCTGAAGTTGCGAACAAGCTATGGTGTGACAGGTAATTTCAATATCGGTAACTACGAACACCTCTCCACCATGTCGTCCGAAGACTATATACTGGGAACCGGCAATGGAACATTAGTATCCGGTTATAAGCCGGACAGGGTTAGAAACGATGATTTAAAGTGGGAAAAAACCTCAATGGTAAATGTCGGTATCGACTTGCAGATACTCAAGGGGTTGTTAGGCTTGACGCTTGAATACTACGACAGTAACACAACAGATATGCTGTTAAGCGTTCCTATTCCTCACCTGACGGGACACAGTACAACCCGTATGAACATTGGAAAAGTCAACAACAGGGGTATTGAAATCCTGTTAAACTCGCAGAAAAATATCACAAAAAATTTGAAATACAGCTTTTCAGCTAATTTCTCTAAAAATATCAACGAAGTAAAAGCTTTGGGACCCGGCGATGCGCCTGTTATCGCAACAGGTGGTGTAGCCCACGCCTACTGGATTACCGAAGTGGGAAAGCCGATAGGTTCTTACTATGTAATGATTAAAGACGGTATATTTAAAAATGAAGAAGAATTAAAGATGTATCCTCATTTTGCCAACACACAAGTCGGAGATTTCCGCTTTGTCGATGTGGACAAGGATGGCATAATAGACATGGACAAAGACCGGGCCATAGCTGGAAATTACATGCCTGATTTTACGTATGGCTTTGGTGGAACAGTCTCTTACCGTGATTTCGATTTGGGATTTGCTTTACAGGGAGTTTACGGCAACGAAATTCTGAACCTGAACCGTCGCTATATTGATAATTTGGAAGGAAATACCAACGGAACCACAATCGCCCTCAACCGCTGGCAAAGTCCTGAAAATCCGGGGGATGGAGAAGTAAACAGAGCTAACCGCAAGCAAAAAGGAAATAACGGACGGACATCCACCTGGCATCTCGAAGACGGCTCATACCTGCGCCTGCAAAACATTACGTTGGGCTACAACTTGCCGAAAGGATTGACAAACCGTCTGCACCTGCAAAAAACACGATTGTACGTATCCGGTCAAAATTTGGCCACATGGACAAAATATACCGGCTACAATCCCGAAGTAAACCGCCGTCCGGATAATGCGCTTACGCCCGGCGAAGACTATGGCACTTATCCATTGACAAAAGTATTTACAGTTGGTTTAAATGTTACATTCTAATAAAACACAATTAAATATGAAGACATATCATCAATTAACAGCAATATTATTGACAGCATTGTTCATGTTCTCCTGTTCCGAAACTTTCTTCGAGTTGGAACCAAGCAACAATGTCACCACAGACAAAATATATAAAACGGCGGAAGATTTTAACATTGCCGTTATTGGCTGCTACTCGAAATTACAGGGGCAGACAAGTTTTTACACTGAATGTTGCGAATACCGTAGTGATAACATGTACCTGACTGCTCCCACCGCCGGAACACAGGACAGGTACGATATTGACCAGTTTGTCGAAACAGCCGCCAATGGTATCCTTTCCGACTACTGGGCGAATTTCAACAACGGTGTTTACCGCTGTAATCTTGTACTGGAACAAATAGACGGAGTTGGTTTCGACGAAACACTTAAAAAACAGTATAAGGGCGAAGCGATGTTTATCCGTGCATGGACTTATTTCAACATGTACCGCATTTGGGGAGGCGTACCGACTGCCCGCAAACCTGTAAGCGTAAGCGAAGCACTGAAAATCGGGCGCAGCTCGGAGGAAGAAATGTTCAATCTGATTGCCGGCGACCTGAAGCAAATTGTAGATGAAAACCTGTTACCGGATTCTTACAGCGCTAACGACGTCGGCAGAATAACATTGGGTGCGGCGCAAACTTTGCTTGGAAAGGTTTATCTTACTTTCCATAAAAATGAAGAAGCGCGGAACGTTTTAAGTCAGATTATTGGTAAATACTCCCTTCTGCCTAATCCTGGTGATGTATTCGACGTAAACAACAAAAATAACAGAGAAATTATTTTTGCCATTCGCTTCAATAAAGATGTTCCCGGAGAAGGACACGGCTACTGGCATAGCGTCAGTAATCCGGCGAATGCTACACAGGCTCCGCAACTGTTGGCATGTTATGCCGAAGGCGATTTGCGCAAAGATTTGATAAGTTATACGCAAGCGGAAAGCAACGTATATGTGCTCAAAAAGTTCTATGACGTAAAAAATGCTACAACCGGAAATACCGGTAATGACCAGATATTGCTTCGCTACGCCGACGTCTTGTTGATGTACGCCGAAGCGTTGAACGAAATAGCTTACAGCAACTCCCCAACTTCACCGGCATTGCAAAGTTTGAATGAAGTTCGTACACGTTCCTGTCCATCGTCGCCGATAGACATCTCATCCCTGCCGAATAAGGAAAGTTTCCGTCGGGCAATTATGCTGGAACGTCAGCGCGAATTTCCATACGAAGGACATCGCTGGTTCGATTTGGTAAGAATGGGTTATGCCAAAGAAGTGATGGTAAGTGCCGGTCACAATATAGATGACTATCAATTGTTATTCCCCATACCTAAAACGGAGATAGAACGGATTAACAACACTGATTTACTGTGGCAAAATCCAAGATATAAATAAGTATTCACATTATTAATACGCTAAAAAATGAAAAAAACATTATATAACCTGTGCTTATTGATTGCCGTTGTATTTACGGCATGTGAAGATGAAAATCTCCCTCAGGCAAGTTTGGATATGTACGAAATCGCTTCTTTTGAAGCCGTACCCGGCGACGGAGAAGTAACACTTCATTGGGAAACGATGGCAAACGCCAATCCCACTGATTATTATTTATCGTGGACAGCAAGCAGTTCAACCATACCGGGAGGTGAAACAAATCCGGAAGGAAATATTACATCTACAACTGTTAAGGAATTAGTAAATGGCGAAACCTACACATTTACCATTCAGCCGGTGTATGGAGAAAAAGGTCGCGGAGGACAAATGCAGGTAAAAGCAAAACCGGTTTCGTCCCGTCCGGCGCCCGCCAACTTCGTGGCAATTCCGGGTGATAAAACCGTAAACTTGCAATGGACAAAACCGACAAGCGCTGCTTTTACGGGATACACATTAACTGTTTCACCCGGCGACAGGAATGTTTCCGTTGCTAAAGATGCGGAAACGTATGAGGTAACAGGACTTGTCAACGAAACAGGATAT
>JAISZY010000170.1 GCA_031284375.1 Tannerellaceae bacterium
CCGCTATGCCGACGCCCTGTTGATGTATGCCGAAGCATTGAACGAAGAAAACGAACCGGCCAAAGCTCACGAAGTGCTGAACCGTGTACGCGAACGAGCTTTCGGCGATAAGTCGGGCAACTTCGATGGGCTGAGCAAAGAGCAGTTCCGGGCAAAGATACTAGACGAACGCCGGCTGGAATTTCCCATCGAAGGACACCGCTGGTTCGACCTGATACGCACCGGAACTTTCCTCAGCCGGATGAAGGAACATAGCGCCTACGAATCCGGTGTAGCCGAAAAAAACAAAACGGATATCGCCGCAAACATAAAAGACTACATGACGCTGATGCCTATCCCGCAACGCGAACTGGATTTGAATCCCGAACTAACGCAGAACCCCGGTTGGAATTAAACATCAATATCTCGCAATATGAAAACACTTTTGTTTCATCCCGTATTTATTTCATTTGGCGTGGCAGGCGGTTTTTCCGCTTGCCAAACGCCGGCGGAGAAAGAGCCGGCAAGCTCCTCCGACAAACCTTTGAACGTGGTCTTTATCCTTTCGGACGACCACCGGTACGATTACATGGGTTTTATGGGGCGAGTCCCCTGGCTGGAAACACCCCACATGGACCGCATGGCGCGTGACGGCGCACATATCCGCAATGCCTTTGTCACAACTTCCCTCTCCTCTCCGAGCCGGGCTTCTATCCTGACAGGGATGTATTCACACGCGCATAAGGTGGTAGACAATTCGGCTCCTCTCCCTCCCGGACTGACATTCTTCCCCGAATACCTGCAACAAGCAGGCTATCAAACCGCTTTCTTCGGTAAATGGCACATGGGAAACGACTCAGGCGACCCTCAACCGGGATTCGATCACTGGGAAGGCTTCCGCGGACAAGGCGAATACTATAACCCACGCATCAACACCAACGGCAAATGGGTGGAATACAAAGACAGCACGTATGTTACCGACTTGCTGACGGAACATGCCATCGACTTTATCAAAAAACAACAGGCCGGCAACAAACCCTTCTTCGTCTATCTCTCTCACAAAGGCGTACACGATAACTTTGCCGCCGCCCCGCGTCACAAAGGATGCTACCAGGATAAAGAAATCGTACTCCCTCCTTCCTTTCACACACCCGAATATGGATTGAAAGAACTTCCGTCCATCGACCCTCAGACAGGTAAAGCAGCTTCGGGAAAAGAATATTACGGAGAGAACATGATGCCCAATTGGGTAAAGAACCAACGTGAAAGCTGGCATGGCGTAGACTACTCCTATCACGGCCGCCCCTGGGATGTGCAGGTGAGAAACTATTGCGAAACCCTCCGCTCGGTTGACGAAAGCATCGGCTCGGTGCTCGACTACCTGGAAGAAGCAGGCTTAGACAAAAACACCTTAGTCATTTACATGGGAGACAACGGCTTTGCATGGGGCGAGCACGGGTTGATCGATAAACGGCAATTTTACGAAGAATCCGCGCGAGTACCGATGCTGGTCTATGCCCCCGGTTTGTTTCAAGGCGGACGGGCGATAGAAAATTTAGTGCAGAACGTAGATATTGCACCTACGATTATGGATTACCTCGGAGTAGAGAAAGCCCCGCAAATGGTGGGATATTCCTTCCTCCCGCTGCTCAAAGGAGAAGAGGCGGCGTGGCGCGACCGCGTTTTCTATGAATACTATTGGGAACATGAATTTCCCCAGACGCCCACCATGCACGGCGTACGTACCGACCGTTACAAATACATCCGCTACCACGGCGTGTGGGACCTCAACGAGTTTTACGATTTGCAGGACGATCCGGCAGAAACCCGGAACCTGATTGCCGCCCCTGAACACCAGGAACTCATCAAACAGCTCAACCACGACCTCTACAATTGGCTGGAAGAAACCAACGGCATGACCATTCCGCTCAAACGCACCGAGCGCCCGCACAGCGACCACCGAAATCATGGATATTATTAATTAAAAAGAATAGAAATATGAGAACCCAAATACATAATCTGATGATAGGAGGCGCTTTGTTGGGCTTACCCAGCCTTCATGCGGAGACACCTCCCAACATTGTGCTGTTTTTTATCGATGACATGGGCTATGGCGACCTTAGCCTCACCGGAGCCTTGGGATACACCACGCCACATATCGACCGCTTGGCAAAGGAAGGAATGTTTTTCTCTCACTTTTATGCCGCCCAGCCTATCAGCAGCGCATCACGCGCAGGACTGATGACAGGATGCTACCCCAACCGTATAGGCTTTCGCGGAGCGCTTTCGCCCCGGTCGGACACCGGAATACACCCGGAGGAAGAAACCATTGCCGAGGTGCTGAAAAAGAAAGGATACCGGTGCGGTATCGTAGGCAAATGGCATTTAGGAGACCTGCAACCTTTCCTGCCGCTACAAAACGGGTTCGACGACTACCTGGGATTGCCTTATTCCAACGATATGTGGCCCGTAGACTATGCCGGAAACCCGGTGACGCCGGCATCCAACATGCCCTACAAACTCCGCCACCCTCCCCTACCCCTTATAGACGGCAACGAGGTGGCGAAGGAACTCCGGACATTAGACGACCAGACCGAACTCACCACCCTGTATACGGAACGGGCCGTCCGGTTTATCGAACAGAACCGTAAGGCGCCCTTCTTCCTCTATATCGCCCACTCCATGCCCCACGTCCCGCTGGCCGTGTCTGCTAAATTCAAAGGGAAAAGCCGGCAGGGATTGTATGGCGATGTGATGATGGAAATAGACTGGAGCGTGCAGCAAGTAATGGACGCACTCAAAGAGCAGGGGCTGGAAGATAATACGCTCGTAATATTCACCTCCGACAACGGGCCTTGGGCTAATTTCGGAAACCACGCCGGAAGCGCCGGAGGATTTCGGGAAGCCAAAGCCACCACCTTCGAAGGAGGACAACGCGTACCCTGCATCATGAAGTGGAAAGGCATCATCCCCGAAGGCGGCGTCTGTAATCAATTGGCCTCTACCATCGACCTCCTGCCTACCCTGGCCTCCATAACGGGAGCCGGCTTGCCGGAGAAAAAAATAGACGGCGTCAGCATCCTGCCGCTGCTAAAAGGCGACGAAGCCTCAGCGCCCCGCACGCACTTCCTGTATTATTATGAAGAAAACGACCTGGAAGCCGTGCGCGACGAACGATTCAAATTAGTTTTGCCTCACAAACACCGGGTCTACCTGACCCCCGGAAATGACGGATACCCCGGCCAAACGGCAGAAATCGAAACCACACTCTCACTCTACGACCTCCGCAGAGATCCCGGCGAACGCTACGATGTAAAAGAGCTTTATCCCGACATCGTAGAACGCCTGCTGCTCGTGGTGGAAGAAGCAAAAAAGGATTTGGGAGACAACCTGTCCGGCCGGAACGGACAAAACCGGAGGCACGCCGGGAAAATCAATAAAAACACGCTATGAACAAAAGCGCATTCGCCCCTTTTGCCAGGCCGCTGTACGTGATGCTCAAGCCTGCCGGAGCTATATGCAACCTGAGGTGCACATATTGTTATTATTTGGAAAAAAGAAATTTGTACCTCAAGGAGAAAAATGTCGCCATGAGCGATGCGCTGCTTGAACGGTTTATCGAACAATACCTCGGAGCGCAAACCATGCCCGAGGTATTGTTTACCTGGCACGGAGGGGAACCCC
>JAISZY010000197.1 GCA_031284375.1 Tannerellaceae bacterium
AAGGCTACCGGAACACGCAAGGATTCTGCCGCTCCGGGTAACTGTGTGTGGTAAAAGGCCGTCAATAAATTGATGCCCTTTTCATTGCGACCTTTGCTGTGATCCCAATGCCAACTGATTAACTTCGCTCTCATATTTCCGTACCGGAGGTTTTACCTCCTGCCATAATTCCTTTGATTATTCGTGCTGCGACAACATCCGCGTTATTTTGTCATGGGAAACCGCACCCTCCGACAATCCTGACAGACCTGTGTCTGTTACCTGACCAAAACTGCTTAACAGATAATCATTGTATAAATCCATTTCTTTTTTCATCTTACAAAGTTCATATTCCTTTGATAAAGGTGCGTAACATGAGTATGTAACTCTTAACACAGGGTTTTACGGGTAGATGTAATCCGTAGTAAATTTAATTTAATACATCACTTGGATGCAGATATTTTTCATATATTTGCAGCAATAAAAAATAAAAAATAATATCATGAAAACAAAGAAGTGTCTGGAGTGTTCTACTCAAATACAGGACAATGTATGGGACTATTCGGTTAAAAATTTCGGAGTTCCGCTGTGCCAAGATTGCCAAAAGAATCTTAAAGTACCTTTGCAAAAGGCAACTGATGAAGCAAAGCTACTGTATTTTGCTCTAAGAGCAAGAGGCGTGCCGGCGGAACTGGAAAAGTGGGACGGCAACAAACATATCGACATTGCCGTCACGAAGTCAAAGTTGAATATCGAAGTGGACGGCGTACACCACAATACTAACCTGAAGCAGACAGTTGCCGATTTGAGACGAACTTATCATTCTTTCAAGAAAGGATATTTTACATTGCGTATTCCAAATACTATTCTGCGCGACGACGAAGCATTTCAGGAAGCGGTAGATCTCGTTTTTGAGATAGCCGAAATATCCGTAAAGCGAAACCGAGCCAACAATGGAGCTTCAAAGTCTAAGCATCAAAATGAGGGATTGCTGTCACGGATTTTATCGCTGATTGGCGATTAGTACAACCCAATCCATTCGTACCGGTTGTGCGTATAATCCATAAAACGGATAAAATCGTCTTTGGAAACAATCAAAGAGGCTGTGTTGATGCAGGGATGAAAACTTAATCGTTCGGCTTCTTGCAGATTTTTATCCAGAAAGACTTGTACGTGATGCGTTTCGTCGTTTATCAAACCAAACGGCGTAACAGAACCGGGAGTAACACCCAAATATTTCATCATGCGCTCGGCGGAAGCAAAACTTAACTTGCCTTGATGCAATTGATTTTCGATGTGGCGAATATCCATATCTTGGTCGCAATCGAGAATAACCAGATAATGCCGGTTACCTTTGTGATTGCGGAAAAACAGGTTCTTACAATGCTTCGCGTCATGCCCCGCCCAATATTGCTTGGCAATTTCGACCGTTGGCGCTGCCGGATGCTCCAAGTATTGAAAGGGAATATTCAAATTCGCCAATAATCCGTATAGTGTTTCTGATCCGTTCATTTTGTTCTCAATCCGGGCGTCGAAATTAATTAAAAAATAAAGAATTGTACTATTTTTGTCCCTTAAACAATAAATATGTTTTGTAACAGTATTGCTAAAGTTGTTTTTCTCGGATACAATCCATAATTTGCGGCCCTTTAAAAAATCATTATATAAAATTAATTCCAGATAGTATGAAAGTTTATCAAACAAACGAAATTAAGAACATTGCCATTTTGGGAAGTTCCGGCTCCGGGAAAACCACCCTCGCAGAAGCTATGCTTTACGAGGGTGGAGTTATAAAACGTCGTGGAACTGTGACGGCAGGCAATACGGTGAGCGACTATTTCCCGGTTGAGAAAGAGTATGGATACTCGGTGTTCTCGACCGTTTTTAGTGTGGAATGGCAAGAGCGGAAGCTCAATTTTATTGATTGTCCGGGCGCCGACGATTTTATCGGAGGGGTTGTCTCGGCATTGAATGTAACCGATACGGCTTTAGTGCTATTGAATGCTCAGTATGGAGTAGAAGTAGGTACTATCAACCAGCTTCGCTATACCGAACAATTCGGCAGGCCGGTTATCTTTGTGGTAAACCATTTGGACAATGCTTCGGCAGATTACGATGGAGTGGTCACACAGTTGAAAGACCGCTATGGCAGCAAAGTGACGCTGGTGCAGTATCCCGTAAACCAGGGATTCAATTTCAATGCCGTGGTAGATGTGTTGAAAATGAAGATGTATCGCTGGAAACCCGAAGGAGGTGTACCCGAAGTATTGGAAATCCCCGCCGACGAGATAGATAAAGCCACCGAACTGCATCAGGCGCTGGTGGAAGCCGCCGCCGAAAATGACGACCAACTGATGGAAAAATTCTTCGACGAAGGCGCCTTGAGCGAAAATGAATTGCGTGCAGGCATCAGCGCCGGATTAATCACCCGCGGCATGTTTCCCGTTTTCTGTGTATGCGCCGGAAAAGATATGTGCGTGCGCCGTACGCTTGAATTTTTAGGAAACGTTGTCCCCACCGTAGACCGGATGCCGTACGTAAAAACAACGGATGGCAAAGAAATCGCTCCCGACCCCAATGGCTCTCCCAGTATCTTTTTCTTCAAAACTACGGTAGAACCCCATATTGGCCAAGTCTCTTACTTTAAAGTAATATCGGGAAAAATAAAAGAAGGAGACGATTTGCAGAATGCCGATAGAGGCTCGAAAGAACGCATCGCACAGATATTTTCCGTGGCAGGACAAACGCGCAACCAGGTAACCGAAATATTGGCCGGCGACATCGGCGCTACCGTAAAGCTGAAGGATGTGAGACGAGGCAATACCCTTAACGGCAAAGGCTCCGACTATACGTTCGACTTCATCAAGTATCCCAACCCCAAGTACCGCCGGGCTATCAAGGCCGTGAACGAAGCAGACGCCGAAAAACTAAGCGAACTGCTCACACGTATGCACGAAGAAGACCCTACGTGGCTCATAGAACAATCGAAGGAATTGAAACAAACCATCATTTCCGGACAAGGTGAATTTCACCTCCGTACCCTGAAGTGGAGATTGGAAAACAACGAAAAACTATCCATCGAATACATTGAACCCAAAATCCCTTACCGCGAAACAATCACCAAATCGGCACGCGCAGATTACCGACACAAAAAACAATCCGGAGGAGCCGGACAGTTTGGCGAAGTACACCTTATTATCGAACCGTATTACGACGGAATACCGGCGCCGGACGTCTACCGATTCGGCAATCAGGAATACAAAATGAGCGTGCGAGACGTACAAACCATCGACCTGGATTGGGGCGGCAAACTTGTCTTTGTAAACTGTATCGTAGGAGGGGCAATCGACACCCGTTTCCTCCCCGCCATTCTGAAAGGCGTTATGGCCCGCATGGAACAAGGCCCGCTGACAGGCTCCTACGCCCGCGATGTGCGTATCCTGGTGTACGACGGCAAAATGCACCCCGTAGACAGTAACGAAATATCCTTTATGCTGGCAGGACGAAATGCCTTTAGCGCAGCCTTCAAAGCCGCCGGCCCGAAAATCCTGGAACCGATATACGACGTGGAAGTCTCTGTTCCGGCCGACTATCTGGGCGACGTGATGAGCGACCTGCAAGGGCGGCGCTCCATCATTATGGGGATGAACAGCGAAAAGGGATACGAAAAACTTTTGGCCAAAGTGCCGCTCAAAGAAATGTCGTCCTACTCCACCTCGCTGAGTTCCATCACCGGAGGAAGGGCTTCGTTTACCATGAAATTTGCATCCTACGAGCTGGTACCGGCCGATGTGCAAGAAAAACTCCTCAAAGCGTACGCAGAAAACCAGGAAGACGATTAGTTTTCCGCGGATTTCCCCGAACAATGGAGGGGGTGTAGTCTGGCGAAGAGGTGGCCCGAGAGGGTTGCCTCTTTTTCGTCTATATATAATGTAGAAACCCCCAAACAAGCGCCCGAAGGCTCTGCAAAAAAACAGAGCGATGATCGACGAGTGGTTGGAGGTTCTGCAAAAAAACAGAGCCAATTCCGGTATTTTACGTAGCGCCCGATAGCAAGGCGGCTACATCTTTATAATCTGAATAGTTTTAGTCTCAAACCCGGATTTGAAAGTTTCATTTCCGGGTTTGAGCATTTTTGAACGGAGGGTTATTTGAGATATTTATCGAACCATCCGGTGATTTCGGCCAGACGCTTCACGCGATTCACCGGCTTACCCGAACGCGACAGATTGTGATTCTCGTCCTTGAAAATAACCATCCGAGTCGGCACTTCAAAGTATTGCAGGGCATAATACATTTGCAAACCTTCTCCCAAAGGACAGCGGTAGTCTTCTTCGCTGTGAATAAAAAGTGTTGGAGTCTTTACCTGATTGGCATATTTCAGGGGCGAGCGATCCCATAATTCTTCAAATCCATTCCATACATCTGTTCCAAGATTCGACAAGGTGAACGTATGCCCGATGTCGGCCGTATTGCTGTACGACAACCAGGAGGAGGCGCATCGTTGCGAAGCGGCTGCTTTAAAGCGATTGGTATGCCCGATAATCCAGTTGGTCATAAATCCGCCATACGATCCGCCGGTCACGCCCAGCCGGTTTTCGTCAATAAAGTCTGTTTGTTCCAGTACGGCGTCTACAAAGGCGATGATGTCTCGGTAGTCGATTGTACCGAATTTTTTGCGTAGATTACCGAAGTCAAATCCTCTTCCGGAGCTACCTGTGGGATTTGTGAAGAAGACGGCATAGCCTTGATTTGCCCAATATTGCATTTCGTGGAAGAAGACAACGCCGTATGCCGACCTTGGCCCTCCGTGAATATCCAATATGCCCGGATATTTTTTCCCTTTCCGATAATCGGCCGGAGGTAATACATACCCGTTCAAGCGTCTTCCTTCTTCGTTGGTAAAAGTTATTTCGATGGGATTTACTATCTTATGTTCGTCAAATACTTGTCTGTTGATGGAGCTGAGGATAGACAAATTCCCTTTCTTGTCAAGAAAATAAATCTCGCTTCCTCGTTGTTCAAGTAAGGCAACCACTAAGAAACCGTCTTTATAAGGCACATATTCCTGAATAGTCGCTTTATCTTTGGATAAAAAACTGACTTTAGCGTCCTTGAAATCGACATGAATCAAAGGCGCATGGTCTGCATCGGTTGTTACGAATCGAATCCCTGTTTTATCCCAGGTGATGGGAGAGCCGCCGCCGCCAATATCCGATCCGATACTGTTTCCCAGGTCGTAAAGTATGGGTTCATATACTTTGACAGTCTGGCCGGTTTTCAGATTCAAACGATAAATAGCGCTCTTACTTCCATATTCATTATCCGGTTCCGAATGGCGAAGGGTAAGAAGTATCTCGTCATCACTGAGAAATTGTACGCCTCCTCCGGAGGTCTTTTCCGGCAGCGGTATTGTTTTTTTTTTCGTTCGTGTTGCTACGTCGAGCGCTACTAAGCGGCTACCTTCTCGTGGAGCTTTGCCGTAATACGCATCTCGTTCGGTATATATCAGCGTCTTTTTATCGGGGCTTAATTCAAATCCGGAAGCTGTACCGAGCGTATCGGTCAGGAGTGTTCTTTCTCCCTTGCTGTAATAGTACAGATGGGTACGTGTTCCGCTTATATATCCCCTTCCGTTAGACCAGAAGGGAAGTTCGTCAAGGATATAATAATTAGGACTATTTTCGCCGGCATGGTGATTGTAGGAAGAGGTATAGAAGAAATGTTCTTTATCTATCCATTGTATCTGTCCTGCGGCAAAGGGCAGTCTTAACCATTCGCCGGCTTCTGCGTATCCGTTGGGACTTAATTTCTGAAAAACCGTAGGACGTTCGCCTCCTCCTGGAGTTCTTCTAAGATCTGCCTCCTCCCTTACGCCGCGAAACACGATATCGTCATCCCAGAAAAAGTAATCGGATATGTTCGAATAACTCAGTTTGACAGCTTTACCGTCTACCAATTGATACAGATGCCGGGGATAGGTATTGGTTTCCTTATCCGGCTTACTTAGTACGAAAAAGATATTACCATCTTTCTCTTTCAAATTGGAAATACTATATACTTCGGTAAAGAAGTCAATGCCTACCGGCTTTTTTCCCTTACCGGCAACGCTCTCATTTTGTGCATACAGAGAGGTCGATAAAACGAGGTGCAGGAAAACGAATCCCGCGATACATTTTTTGCAATTCATACTACGTGATGTTTTTATATTTAATTGGAGGGGTTGGGTTCCAGATAAGGATCTCTATCCAACTGATTGATGGGTATGGGGAATAAATATCCCTCATCTTCTCCCAGCACAGCGCTTAGGCGGTTGGTACGTCTCAGGTCGAAGAAGCGATGGTTTTCTACGGCAAATTCCACCCTGCGTTCATCTTCCAATGCTTGCAAGGCTTTGTCTAACGTATTGTAACGGTCGGCCGACAAGGGAGGCACATCAGCCCTTTCTCGTACAACATTCAAGTCTTCGAGACTTCCACTCAGATTATTCAGGTGAGCGCGAGCTTCGGCTCGTATCAAGTATTGTTCGGCAATTCGGAATATATACTCCGGATCATCCCGTTGTCCTCGCCAATAGAACCCATTGTATATTTCTTTACGTCTTTCCGATTCCAAGATTATCTCGCCCCGATTACCTCCGGTGTTGGGGTCTTTCAATAGTTGCACAATTACGTCATTGAGTGAGGCTTCGTACCTTCCTCCCAGTTCGGAAGGGCGCCACCAGTTGCTGCTTGGATTGGTGTCGGAAACTGTAAATTCCAGTTCCAGGATAGATTCTGTCGATGCTTTGGTGGTATAAAACACGGAGTAAGGCTTTACCAAAGCATATTTATTGTTTGATATCACATTTGTAGCATAAGTTTCAGCTTTCTCCCATTCCTGCCTGTACAGGGCAATGCGGGCAATGAGCGCCTGTACGGTTCCTAAATCAACAAAGATACGAGAGGACTTTGAGGTAAGAAGCGCTTCTGCTTGGGCAAGATCCGCACTTATTTGTGTGTAGGTTTCTTCCAGCGAGCTTCTTTCGATACCCTCTACATCGTCAGGACTTGTGGTGGGTTTGAGTATCAGTTGCACGCCTCCCCAGAAGCGTGCCAAATCGAAATAGCTCAATCCCCGGATAAAATAAGCCTGCCCCAAGATATCGTCTCGTTCTTCCTGCGTGAAATTAAGGTCGTCCACCTGAGGTATTTTATCAATTAAATGGTTGGCATTGTTGATTGTTCGGTATATCGCCGCCCATACGCCGCTCAGGGAGCTGTTGTCCGACTGGAGATTGGTTTTTCCGTATCCATTGGGCCGGACAAATATTTTATAATACGTCTGGATACCCACAAATTTTATATTATCGGCAAAAAGATAGGTGATGAAATTAAAATCTAATCCGTAGTAACTGCTACTTCTCAAGGAGTTGTAAACGCCGTTGAGCGCTGCATTGGCGCTTTTCTCATCATAGATAGAGCGTTTGTCGCTTATTCCCGTTGTTGGTTCCGGTTCTAAAAAATCGGCGCACGAAACGGTTGCTATGATAAATGCGAAGTACAGTATTTGCTTGCTTATTTTTGTTTTCATAAAAGATAAAGTATAAAATTAAAGTGTTAGATTAACTCCAAACAAAAAAGAACGAGGTGTTGGCGCTGTTGCAAAGTCTATCCCCAATGTGTTTTCGCTATTTCCGGCCACATTTATTTCCGGGTCCGTACCCGAATAATTGGTAAATATGAAGAGATTCGTCGAAGTAGCAAAAAGTCTCAAAGCCGTTACATTAAAGCGGCTTAAAAGTTTTTTGGGAACATTGTACCCCAGAGTTACCGAGCGAACTTTAAGAAACGAACCATCTTCCATAAAACGGTCTGTTCGCAAGGCATAATTAAGTCCGGATGTTGTCAGACGAGGTACATCAGTTATATCGCCGGGGTTTTGCCAGCGCTTGAGCTGTTCTTTCGTATAACCCCACGCCGGACGTGTCCCTCCATGCTGAAGCATATACTGAAACATATATAATACATCGTTGCCAACAGAATAAGTGAGAAATAAATCCAGGTCGAAATTTTTGTATTTAAATGTATTACTTAATCCTCCATTTACCGTCGGAAGCGCGTTTCCAACATACTGTCTATCGTCGGCATTGATCTGTCCGTCGTGATTGTAATCATCAATTACGGCATTTCCGGTTTGAGGATCTACATACAATTGTTTATAAGTATAGAACGAGAACATGGATTGGCCTTGTTCCATACGAATCCAACTGTATTCATCAATGGTATTTTCCAATTTCTCTATTTTGTTTTTATTGTGAGCGATATTGAAAGAGGTTGTCCATGTGAAATTTTTGTTTTCCACCTGGGTTGAATTTACGGCAAATTCAATCCCTCGGTTGCTTATTTCCCCGTCATTTTTGGTTATGCTTGAAAATCCGGATATAGCCGGTATAGGCGAACTAACCAATAAGTCGCGGGTATATTTGTCGTAGTAATTTATTTCTATATCCAAGCGGTTGTTTAAGAAGCGAGAGTCGATACCGATATTAAATTGCGAGGTTGTTTCCCATTTCAATCCCGGATTGGCCAATTGCGAGGAGCGCAGCCCGGACTTATCGTTATAGTTAGCTCCTCCCGACCACAAGCCGTATGAGGTATAATTTCCTATTCCGTTTTGATTTCCCGTGATGCCATAACTGGTTCTTAATTTCAGTTGATTCACCCATTTTGCTTTGAACCACTCCTCCTCTGTCAGGTTCCAGGCGAGGCCGACCGAAGGAAAGGTACCCCATTTATTATTTGTCCCAAACTTCGAAGACCCGTCTGTACGCACGTTCAGGTCTGCAATATATTTGTTATCGTAATCGTATGCAGCCCTGCCGAAGAAAGAGATGAGTCCATTTTCCGAGCTTGACCCGGTACCTGTCTGTAATGCCGACGAGGAGATTTCCTTAAAATCGTCGCTTGGGAACCCTGTTGCACTGATGCTCCTTGAAGAAGTATTGTTTTTTTGAATGGTATTCCCTATCAGGAAAGACAAGCTATGCGAGTTGTTCAACGTTGTATTATAGCGCAAAGTTTGTTCATTGATTAATGTTTGCCGTTTTGTGTGTGCCGAAGTTGCCCGCCCGTTGACCGACACGGCGTTGGCTGTGACGCTGGGATAATAAATGTCTTCATCTACCGTATTATAATCAATATTCCAGTTGGTGCGGAACACCAAATTGTCGATGATGGAATATTCTCCATACAACGAACCTATTAAGCGATTGCTGGACGAACGATTATCCAAGTCGTTTATCATTGCCAGATAGCTATCATGTATACCCCAAACCACATAATTCCCATCTTCGTATCGGGCAGGTACATTGGCCGGAGGATATATAGCCGAGGGAACCGGCGCTGCCGTATTATTACCCGTCAAGGCTATTTTACGATCGACGCGAGATAAAGACGCACTTGTACCTATTTTCAGTTTGTTCGACACTTTGTGATCGAGATTGATACGCACGCTATATCTTTTCAGGTCGTCAGGTTTATTAGTTCCCACCTGTTCGTTATAGTCCAATCCTAAGTAGAAGGTTGTTTTGGCATCACCTCCCGAAAAGTTCACAAAATAATTTTGTTGCAATCCTGTCCGGAATATATCATTTAATTTTTGGTCGATGTAGGACGGTTCGTTTTCCGGATTGGGATAAGGCAAATTGGCCGGGTCTCCTCCATCGTTCAAATAGACTTCGTTGGTCAATGTAGCGTATTCGGGCCCATCGGCCATATTCCATAATTTGCGGACTTTGGAGAATCCCAACCGGGCGCCAAAGGAAATATTCGTTTTTGAATTGTACGTACCCCGTTTGGTAGTAATAAGGATAACGCCGTTAGCGCCGCGCGAACCATATATCGAAGTAGCGTTGGCGTCTTTGAGTACTTCAATCTTTTCGATATCGTTCGGATTGAGGTCGGCCAGCGAATTAACCACCTGGCCTCCGTTGCCGATTTGCTGTATGGCTCCACTGTTGACGAACACCCCATCCACGACATACAAAGGACTGTTTCCGGCGTTGATAGAAGTTGTACCCCGAATGCGCAAAGCAACGCTTGTACCGGGAGTTCCCGAATTGCTGGAAACAACAACGCCGGGTATCTTACCTTCCAATTTCTGGTCGAAACTGGCCGTCTGAATATCGGAGATTTCGTCTGATTTCACATCGAAAACAGAGGCGGTGATAACCCCTCTCTTTTGTTGTACGTATCCTGTAACCACTACTTCGTCCAAAAGATTGATGTCTTCGTTCAGCAAAATCCGGATTGCTTCGCTTGCATCGTGTACCAACACATCCTGCGAGCGATAGCCTATACTGCGAACAAGCAACGTAGTCGGCAAGTCACCTTGTATGTTTAGTTGGAAGGCGCCATTCGTATCCGTTGCTACGCCATTGGCGGTAGACGTTTGCGAAACGGTAGCTCCTATAATTGCTTCCTTTGTTCGTTCGTCGATAACAAAGCCTCTCACAACGATTTGTCCGTAAGAAAGCGTAGAGAACAATAACAGTCCGGCGGGAAGGATAACATATACTCCCACCCTGCGGAGCAAGTACTTGCCCCGGCAAAGAATTGAATGTTTCATATTATAATTATGAAAAGGTTATAAGTAAAGTTCGTTATATAATATAAGTGGAAAAAAAGAAAGAAGGAGGGAAAAATCAACAGCAACAACAACACATTCGGGAATGTGCATAAGCGTTTTTATTTACAAAAGACAAAATTCTACGGACAAAGGATATTACCCTGTCGACAAGAGGTAATAAACCACCACCTTGATCTACTAAATAATCCATAATTTTTATATTTGAAGTTATGTGTAAACAATTACGATGCAAAATTATATGGTATTTTATGCATGGAAATACCGCATTTGTGGTATTTTACTTGCATAAAGCACATGTTTTAACCGGATGTATAGAGTTTAGATACGGTAGCGCCCGATAGCAAAACAAAGAGTAGCATACATAAAAAATCACTACATTTGTAGCGCGATTTAAAGAAACACCTAAGAACATGAACGAAAGTAAAACAAACGAAGAAGCCAAGAAAAGTTTGAATTTTATCGAGGCATTTGTAGAGAAAGATTTGGAAGAAGGAAAGAATAACGGGCGGATTCAAACACGTTTCCCACCGGAACCGAACGGATACCTCCACATCGGTCATGCAAAAGCCATCTGTCTCGATTTCGGAATTGCCGAACGTTACAACGGAATTTGTAACCTCCGCTTCGACGATACCAACCCCGTAAAAGAAGATGTAGAATATGTAGATTCCATTATGGAAGATATCCGCTGGCTCGGATTCCGCTGGAACGAAATCTATTATGCCTCCGATTATTTCCAACAACTCTTCGATTTCGCTATCCGCCTCATAAAAGAAGGACATGCCTATGTAGACGAACAAAGCGCCGAAGAAATAGCCCGGCAAAAAGGAACGCCCACCCAGCCCGGCCTCGAAAGCCCGTACAGGAACCGTCCGGTAGAAGAAAACATAGATTTATTCCTGCGTATGCAAGCCGGCGAATTGGAAGAAGGCCGTATGACGCTCCGGGCCAAGATAGATATGGCTTCGCCTAATATGCACTTCCGAGACCCTATTATATATCGTATCATCAAAGAACATCCGCATCATCGCACCGGAACAACCTGGAAAGTCTACCCCATGTACGATTTTGCCCACGGACAAAGCGATTATTTCGAAGGAGTAACCCACTCGCTCTGCACCCTGGAATTTGAAGTACACCGCCCCTTGTACGACTACTATATCCATCTGCTGAAGAAAGACAACACCTACCTCCCACGACAGATAGAATTCAATCGTTTGAACCTTACCTATACGGTGATGAGCAAACGTAAATTGCTGAATCTGGTGAAAGAAGGGCTGGTAAATGGATGGGACGACCCCCGTATGCCCACTATCTGCGGATATCGCCGCCGGGGATACACACCCCAGGCCATCCGTCACTTTGTAGACAAAATAGGATACACCAAATACGACGGTATCGTAGACGTAGCCCTCCTGGAACATGCCATACGCGAAGACCTGAACGTCAAAGCGCCGCGCGTATCCGCCGTCTTAGACCCCGTGAAATTGATTCTCACAAACTATCCCGAAGGACAAGTGGAAATGATGAACGCCGTAAATAATCCGGAAAACCCATCGGCCGGTTCACATACGATAGCCTTCTCGCGCGAACTCTACATTGAACGCGAAGACTTTATGGAAAACGCCCCGAAAAAGTTTTTCCGTATGACGCCCGGACAGGAAGTACGCCTTAAAAACGCCTATATCGTGCAATGCACCGGATGTAAGAAAGATGCCAACGGCGAAGTAGAAGAAATCTACGCCGAATATCATCCCCTTACCCTAAGCGGTATGCCCGACAGCAACCGCAAAGTGAAAGGCACCTTGCATTGGGTATCCGTAGCGCACAGTCTGCCCGCCGAAGTACGCTTGTACGACCGTCTGTTTATCGTAGAAAACCCATCGGAAGATAAAGAAAAAGATTTTCACGAACTATTAAATCCCAACTCCCTCACAGTCTTAACCCATTGCAGAGTGGAAGCGGAGTTACAAAAAGCGAAACCATTGGATCATTTCCAATTTCAACGCATTGGTTATTTCAATCTCGACCCCGACAGCAAGGACAATACATTAATTTTCAATCGTACGGTCTCGTTGAAGGACACATGGAGTAAATTAAAAGACAAACTATAACTTTGTAAAACATGAAACAAGACGATATCTCAATTTTATTACAACGCTATCTTGCCGCTTGTAAAAGAGGCGCCGAAGTCTATTTCGATGCCGACGAAATAGATGCCATATTGGATAGTTTTGAAGAAAAAGAAGACTTTACCCATTACGAATCCCTTCTTGCTTTAGGACTACGGCTACATCCGGATAATCCGGCCTTGAAAATACGACAATGCAAATATTATCTCTTCAATGAAGAATACGCAAAAGCGTTGGATTGTCTGGACAACCTTCACGATGTAAACCAGGAAGACGTAGACCTGCTCCGCCTGGAGTGTTTCTGCGCGTTGAAACAATACGACAAAGCAATAGAATATATGGATACATTGCTTAAAACCAAATGCGAATACGTAGAAGACCTCTTCGAGTTTCTGGTACCGCTCTTAGGCGACGTAGACATGATGGATGAGGCAAAAGAACTTATCGAACGAGGAAAACGCATCTTCCCGAACAACCAGGCGCTGCAAGAAGAACTATGCTATATTCTTGAAGCGGAAGGTAACTTTGAGCAAGCCATACAGATTTGCAATGAACTCATAGACAAAGAGCCTTATTCGTACGACTACTGGTTTTTGCTGGGACGACTGTACTCGCAAACGAATGATTTCGACAATGCTATCGACGCCTTCGACTTTGCCCTCACTTGCGATGATTCGGACGACGAATTGAAGGTGCTCAAAGCATACTGCTTCTTCATGAATGAAAACTATGAAAAAGCCATCGAAATATATTCGGAACTAAGCGCCGAAGAAGCATCGTCCGGCCGGATCAACGTCCTGATGGCCGAATGTTATATCAAATTAGATAACTTCGAACTGGCATACGTATTGCTTAAAGAGATTATCAACAGTCAGGAGGAGGAAGACCCCGACATCGAAGCCGACGAAATGATCTATATCAGCTTTATCCGTTGCTGCGTAGAAACAGACCGGGGAGTAGAAGCCTCGCAAGCGCTCTCCAAAGCAGCCGAGCTTTTCCCCGACAACGTACGCATTTTATCGCTACTGGCGCTTAATTATCTGGAAAACGGAAAAGAAGAACTCGCTCTGCGTATTACCCGCAAAATACTTCAGTTGTTAGGCACAAGCCGGAATGAAAATGAAGATGAAGAATTTAGCAAACTTATCAGCAACGACGATAAGACTTTATTTGCAAAAGAGAACTTAGACAGAGTAATAAGATATTATAAAAAGATTCTTCAACTCAATCCGCATTTATCGTTCAAGAACAGACATATTCCTCCCGAAGAACTTACGAAAGAATATCTTAACGGCAAACATAACTGTAATTAATCGCTCTTTTCCCCATAAGCCAGGTCGCCGGCGTCGCCCAGACCCGGAACGATGTACGAATGTTCGTCCAAATCATTGTCGATAGCGGCAACCCATAGCGTTGTTTTGTCTTGCGGCATATTCTCGCGCATATATTCTACGGCCTGCCTGCTTGCTATGATGGAAGCAACATGAATATGCGAAGGGACGCCCTTGGTAAGTAGCGCCTTGTACGCCAATTCCATGGAGCTTCCCGTGGCAAGCATCGGATCGGTAAGGATAAGTACTTTGCCCGTTAGCGAAGGCGAAGCAATATATTCAATATGAATGTCAAAATTCAGTCGGTCCTTGTATTTGCGATAGGCGGAGACGAAAGCATTTTCCGCATAGTCGAGATAACTCAGAAATCCCTGATGATAAGGGAGGCCGGCACGTAGAATCGTACTGATAATTATCTGTTCGTCCGGGATATTCATTAAAGCCGTACCCAAAGGGGTTGTAATATGGCACGGAGTATACGAAAAATCTTTGCTGATTTCGTATGCCGTAATTTCGCCGATGCGTTCCACATTCCTGCGGAAACGCAACCGGTCCTTCTGTATCCGGACATCTCTTAATTCGGATACAAACCGGTTCAATATACTGTTGGATTCTCCAAGATGTACAATTTTCATAATGTTTCTGTATTTCAGGGGCCGAAAATAAATATATTTCACCCTACATACAAACATTCTCTCCTCTTTTTAATAACTATCTCTATATTTGCGACTACATATAAAAACAGGCATAAGTATGAAAACAAAACATCTAATTTTATTAAGCAGCATGATTATTTTAGGCGCATGTCATTCCGGAGGAACGAAGAACAACTATCCCGCGGCAGAACAAAACAATACGGTAGACGCTTATTTCGGAACGGAAGTTCCCGACCCCTATCGCTGGCTTGAGAACGACACTTCGCAGGCTACGGCCGCTTGGGTGGAAGCCGAAAATGAAGTAACAACAGCGTATATCTCGCGCATACCTTTCCGGAACCGGCTGAAACAACGGCTCACGGATCTGACCAATTATGAGAAAATAGGTTCACCCTACAAAAAGAAAGGAAAGTACTATTTCTTCAAAAACGATGGCTTGCAAAACCAAAGCGTCTTCTATGTAAAAGAATCATTAGACGGAGAGGCCAACGTATTGCTCGACCCGAATACGCTTTCCGACGACGGCACCGTAGCCCTTAGCGGCGTTTCTTTTTCGAACAACGGAAACTACTTAGCTTATACCATATCGAGAAGCGGATCCGACTGGCGCGAAATCTATGTGATAGACCTGACTACCGGACAACGCCTCGACGACCATATCCTCTGGGCTAAATTCAGCGGAGCAGCCTGGCAGGGAGATGGATTCTATTACAGCGCATACGATGCTCCCGAAGCAGGCAAAGAATTTTCCAACGTAAACGAAAACCATAAAATATATTACCACAAGCTGGGAACACCGCAGACCGACGACCTCTTGGCCTATCAAAATCCCAAAGAACCCAAACGTTTCTATACCGCCGATGTGAGCGAAGACGAACGTCTCATGTTTATAAGCGAATCCGGAGCCGGAAGCGGAAACAACCTTTTTGTTAAAGAACCGGGCAAAGACAACGCTCCGGTCATTGCCCTGACGGATGATATGGAATACACCTACATCCCCTTGGAAGTGATAGACGATAAAATATTCCTGCTCACCAACTACGGCGCGCCGAAATACCGTATCATGACGGCACGGATAACTTCCCCCAAATTGCAGGATTGGGAAGAACTGATTCCCCAGTCGGAAACCGTACTGAGCAATGCGCAGATAATAGGAGGAAAACTGATTCTTACTTACGAAAAAGATGCCTCCCACCATGCGTACGTCTATACGCTGGACGGAAAACAGGAACACGAAATAAGCCTCCCAACGCTGGGTTCCGTAAGTTTCAGCGGAAGTAAAGACGACAAGGAAACATTCTACGTCTTCACCTCGTTTACTTATCCGGCCACCATCTTCAAATACGATATTGACACGAATGAATCGGCGCTTTACCTGGCGCCGAAAGTAGCTTTCAACCCCGAAGAATATACCACCGAACAAGTATTTTACACCGGCAAAGACGGTACGAAAATCCCCATGTTCCTCACCTATAAGAAGGGATTGCAGAAAAACGGCAACAATCCTACGCTCCTATACGGTTACGGAGGATTCAACATCAGCATGAACCCCAGCTTCTCCGTGTATCGCTTAGCATTTATCGAAAACGGAGGTATTTATGCACAAGCCATCCTTCGCGGAGGAGGAGAGTATGGGGAAGAGTGGCATCAGGCCGGAACCAAACGGAATAAGCAAAATGTGTTCGACGACTTTATCGTCGCCGCACAATACCTGATAAGCGAACAATATACTTCGCCAAATAAACTTGCCGTAAATGGAGGCTCGAACGGTGGGCTGCTCGTGGGAGCCGTGGTGAATCAACGTCCCGATTTATTCAAGGTAGCCGTACCTCAAGTGGGCGTGATGGATATGTTGCGCTATCATACCTTCACCATCGGATGGAACTGGGCAAGCGATTACGGAACCAGCGAAGACAACCCCGAAATGTTCAACTATCTCTACGCCTACTCGCCGCTGCACAATATCAAAAACGACGGTACGCCCTATCCGGCTATCCTTATCACTACCGCCGACCACGACGACCGCGTTGTGCCTGCTCATTCCTTCAAGTACGCAGCCACGTTGCAGGCCTCCGATACCGGCAAGGAACCCAAATTGATACGCATCGAAACAAAAGCCGGACACGGTTCGGGCAAACCTATCAGCAAGGCGCTCGACGAATATGCGGATATATTCGCTTTCGTGATGTACAACTTGGGCATGAGCCTCTAAAGAGAAAACCAGTAGTTGAATTTTACCATCAAGGCGTTGGTCGGACTATAACCGAACAACGCCTTTGTGTTTTGTCCCACCGACGGGATGTATTCTTCCGCCGAACCCGAACGGCTCTGTCCCCAAACGAGGTAAACAACCGAATTAGGGCGATACTCCCACCGGGCTACCAGATTGAAACGACATTCGCGGAAGCTGAAGTCCGGATTGGCAAACTCGTACCGGTCGCCGTTCGTTTCGGACACAACGTATTGATTGTCCGCCGGGCGATAGCTCAGCACGTCGTTTCCCAGCAAACGGAAACGGTTGTTGTAGGACTTGTCCATCGTTTGGGTGGCGCGTTTAAACTCGGTGTATTTGCCGGACGACAGAAAAGGATTGCCGTAAAACTGTATCGACAAATCGGGCGTGATGCTGTAATCCATACGCAACGTGAGGCCGGCGGTGTGCTGCTCGAAGGCGCTCATCAGATACGCTTTTCCGCCTTGCGGAAGGTCTTGCTGTCCGGCGTATTCCAAACCTTTGTCCCAGTACGTATAATTGATTCGTGCACTTAGTCCCATGTTGGGTATCGGCCGATAATTGGCCTCAATCCATGCAAAATGGGCATAGCGTTGGTCGCCCAGCACGGTGCCGTGATAGGCTTTCATCCACAGTTTTTCCGACTGGTCGCTGCCGATGCTCATGTCCGTCCCCCAGCGCGGATTGAGCAGAACGGGCGTCCCGCCGCGCAGCATTCCGCTTTCTATCGTCCGGGGGTCGTAAAAGCCACACAGGTAGAGATACCATTTGTTGGTAAAGTCCATATTCGATTCGAGGCCTGCCCGGCCAAAGGTATAATCGCCTCCATAATTCCAAAAGTAACGGTAGAAGGCGTACACGTTGTAATCGCGCAAAATACCCTGAGGCGTATTCTCTACATAGCCTACATAGCCGTTTATCAGCTTATAGTCCGTACTTTCCAGATAGCCTATATCATTCAGTTCAAAGCCGGGGCTTCCCCATTGGAAGATTTGCTGAAAGACCCATTTCTTCCCGCCTCTCCGTCCGATGTGCAGACTGCCCGATGTACCTTGCAGGTTGGTGCGCGAGCTGTCTACCGTCACGTGCGGAGCGCCTTCGCGCTGAAAGTAATGTACGGGCGAACGTTGCAGGGCTGTCATCGCTTCTTTCGTGCCTTCCGTATAGCTGTATTGCAGGCTTGCACGGATGTAATATTCCCGGCTTCGGAAGTATTGCTCAAAGTCGAAGCCTCCCGTATAGGCATTGCGGGTGAGGCTGGAAAGATGCGCGTCGGAGAGCGAACGATTCACCGCCGTAAGCATCCCTCCCAGCACCGTATTCCCTTCGTTTATATCCTGCTGAACGCGGGCTACGGAATAGCTGGTAAAGGGTTGAACCGTGGTTCGGTATTCGCTTCCGTTCTCGGTAATCCGGGCGCTTCCCTTTGCGGTGAGGCTGTTGAGCAAACCCAGCGAGAGGCCCTTCCGACTTTTCCCCGACACTTTAATGGCGCTGATGATGTGCGTTTGTCCCGGAACGGAACTATATCTTCCTTCCTTCTCTTCGGGTTGCCACAGAGGAGGGGCGCCTATCCGGCGAGAGTAAAACATGTTTTCGCCTCTCATCGAAAAAATATTCTTTCCTTCGAGGAAGAAGGGGCGTTTCTCGTCGTAATACGTCTCGTAAGCCGTCAGGTTGATGGTAGAAGGGTCGGCCTCTACTTGTCCGAAGTCGGGATTGATGGTAAAGTCGAGCGTAAAATCGCTCGAAAGCCCTACTTTACCGTCCAGACCGGCGCCGAGTTTCCACTCGCTGCCCTGGGCGTAGGGATTGCCTGCTTCCTTTTCCGAAAGTAAGTACTCTACCGAAGTATAGGGCGATAGTTCTATGCGCCGGGATTTGGGAAGCCCCGATATACCTTGCAGCCGGCCGAAGGAAAAGACCAGCCCCTTGTTGTTTCGCGGAATGAGGTGGAGATGGTCGTCTTCCATCCTCCGGTCTATCACCCGCACGGCGTGCATCCCCCATTCCTGTTCCGTATGCTCGTTAGAATAGCGAAGCTGCGAAAAGGGGATGGCAAACTCGGCATACCATCCCTTGTTGTCTATGGATGTTTTCCCTTCCCATACGGCATTCCAGGTATAATCGTCGTTGTCGAAATTCTGGCACAGGAAGTCGGCGTGCGTACCGGCGGCCGTGAGGAGGAAGGCAAAGGCGGTGCGTTTATCGTCGTAACTGTCGAAAGCAATGGCTACGGCATCTCCTTTAAGCTGGTCGCGCGGAGCCAGCCACCGGTTAATCTTTTCCGGTTCGGAATCCAGCGCCCGGAAGGCCACATAGATATGATGATTGTCGTACAGTATTTTCAGTCGTGTTTCTTCGGTGGCCGGGCTTCCCTCGTTTGGTTGGCGTTGCACGAAGGTTCCGGACCATTGCCCGGTATTTTCCCAGCAATCATCGTTAAGGAAACCATCTATCACAGGCGCCGTTTCCGTGCGGGTAGCCCGGTAAGCGTTTGGTTGCACACTGTCCGCCGGATATTGTGCGGATAAGGCGAAAGGAGCAAAGACAACACAAAAAAGAAAAATACGTTGTAAGGGTCTCATGATACATGTAGATTAAACTTGTTTATATAAGAATACGTTCCCGGCGTATAAAACGTTGCACCACCCGGTCGATTCTTGTCTTGCATCCCTTCCGGAATCGCTGTTCCGTAACAACCCTGCAAGAGAACTTAAACATATTTGCGTACTTTTGCTTTCCGGAACATCATTAAAAATTTAAAACAGAAGGAACGATGATAAAAACGTATATTGAATCCAACAAAGAGAGATTCCTGGAAGAATTGTTTTCGTTGATACGGATACCCTCCGTCAGCGCCAAGCAGGAACATAAAGAAGATATGGCGCTTTGTGCCGAACGATGGTCGGAAATACTGATAGCATCGGGAGTAGACAAGGCCTGCGTGATGCCCACCAAGGGCAATCCGGTGGTATATGCCGAGAAAAAACGGTTGCCCGAAGCTCCCACCGTACTTGTTTACGGACATTACGACGTAATGCCGCCGGAACCGCTGGAACTCTGGACAAGCCAACCTTTCGAACCCATTGTACGCAATGGCCGTATCTGGGCGCGCGGAGCCGACGACGACAAAGGGCAAACCATGGCGCAGGTGAAAGGCTTTGAAACAGCCCACCGACTCGGACTGCTGCACTGTAACGTGAAATTTATCATAGAAGGAGAAGAAGAAATCGGTTCGCCGAGCTTGGAAGCCTTCTGCCTCGAACACCGGGAACTGCTGAAAGCCGACGTGATATTAGTGTCGGACACCAGCATGGTAAGCCCCGATACGCCTTCGCTTACCACCGGTTTGCGCGGATTGGCTTATTGGGAAATAGAACTGACGGGGCCTAATCGCGACCTCCATTCCGGGCATTTCGGCGGAGCCGTAGCCAATCCCCTTCTCGCACTTTGCCAACTGCTGGCCCCTATCGTAGATGCCAACGGACGCATTACCATCCCCGGCTTTTACGACGACGTGGAAGACCTCTCGCCCGCCGAACGCAAGATGATAGCCCGGATACCTTTCAGCGATGCGGCCTATCAATCCGCCATTGGCGTAGAAGCCTTGTCGGGCGAAGCCGGCTACAGTACGCTGGAACGCAACAGTTGTCGCCCCTCTTTCGATATTTGCGGCATCTGGGGAGGCTATACGGGCGAAGGCGCCAAAACCATCCTTCCCTCCAAAGCCTACGCCAAAGTATCTTGCCGCTTGGTGCCTCATCAGCAACATAAGAAAATAGAAGAGTTGTTTGCCCAATACCTCGCCCGCATAGCCCCCGCATCCGTAAAGCTGAAAGTAACCGCCCTGCACGGCGGACAAGGCTACGTATGCCCCATGGATTTGCCGGCCTATAAAGCAGCCGAAAAAGCGATGCATATCGCCTTCGGCGTCCCTCCTCTGGCCGTACGGCGCGGGGGAAGCATCCCCATCATTGCAACCTTCGAAGAAATATGGGGCATAAAGACCATCCTGATGGGCTTTGGACTTGAACAAAATGCCATTCATTCTCCCAACGAAAGTTTCCCGCTCGATTTCTTTTACAAAGGCATAGAAACGGTTGCCGGATTTTACAAAGAATATAAATGAAGCCTCGTATCCTTATCAAACAAGTGGAATGGGAAGGGCAGCCGGTCGATATCCTGATAGAAGAAACCTGCATTAGACAAATAGCCCGCACGATACCCGTTGCAGCCGACATAGAGATAGACGGGCGAGGGAAGGCCGTTATCCCCGGATTAGTAAACGCCCATACCCATGCCGCCATGACGCTTCTCCGGGGTATTGGCGATGATATGCCGCTCATGCCTTGGCTAAAAGAAAAGATATGGCCCAACGAAGCCCGCCTCACCGACGAAGACGTGTATTGGGGCGCCAAACTGGCCTGCCTCGAAATGATAAAAAGCGGCACAACGGCTTTTGCGGATATGTATTACCACCTGCCGGCTACAGCCGAAGCCGTGAAAGAAATGGGCTTGCGAGCCGTACTCCTGTGTACTTGTTTCGACAGGTTCGACCCCGGATTAGCCGAAAAAAGCAAGCGGGAGGTGCAAAGGCTTTTTGCCCGAATCCACGGCAATCACCCGCGCATACGGTTTGCCTTGGGGCCTCATGCTATCTATACGGTATCGGGCGCTTTGTTGCAATGGCTACATGCTTTTTCGGAAGAACACGCTATCGCTATCCAAATTCATCTGGCCGAAACGGAAGAAGAAGTGAGCAATGCCGTGAAGCAATTTGGATGCACCCCCGTACGCTACCTCCATACATTGGGCGTACTATCCCGGCAACTGAGTATAGCCCACGGCCTCTATGTAGACGACGAAGAAATACGCATCCTGGCCGATCATGGCGTACAGGTGGTGCATAACCCGGCATCGAATATGAAGCTGGCATCGGGCGTAGCCTTCCGGTTTGTAGAAATGCGCAAGGCCGGCATAATGGTAGGAATCGGAACAGACGGGTGCTCGTCGTCGAACAACTTAGATATGATAGAGGCCATGAAGTTGGCCTCGTTGCTGGGAAAAGCCTGGCGAAAAGACCCCGAAGCGCTCACTGCCTCCCAAATGCTGTACGCCGCTACCGAACAAGGAGCCGATATCCTTCAACTGAAAACCGGTCGCATGGCCGCAGGTTATCCGGCCGACCTCTGTTTGGTAGACCTGCATATTCCGGCCTTTACGCCGAATCATAATTTTGTATCGAACTTAGTGTATGCCGCCAACGGCAGTTGCGTAGACACGGTTATCTGCGACGGCAACATACTGATGCGAAACAAAAAAGTTCCCGGCGAAGAAGAAATTCTGAAACAAGTGAAAACAAGAGCGCAGAAATTTATTTGATAAAACAACTCTATGGAAACAAATTTTTATCGGGAAGCGGCCGATTATCTGGCCCGCCGTATCAAAGGAAGTCCTCAAACAGCCGTTATTCTGGGAAGCGGATTAGGTGTATTGGCCGACCAAATAGAAGATGCCGTTGTGATACCTTATCGCGAAATTCCTCACTTTGTACACTCTACGGCCATCGGGCATAAAGGAAACCTGCTGTGCGGTAAAATGGGAGGGATACAAGTCCTGGCCATGCAAGGTCGTTTTCATTATTACGAAGGATACGCCATGCAGGAAGTAACCTTTCCTGTCCGCGTAATGAAACATATCGGGATAAAGAACCTTTTGGTATCCAATGCCGCCGGAGGCATCAACAACACCTTTAAGGTAGGCGACTTGATGATTATCCGAGACCATATCAACCAAATGCCCAATCCCCTGATTGGCCCGAACAACGAAACGTTCGGCGTTCGCTTCCCCGATATGACCCGCACGTACGACCGCGAATATATCCGTCTGATGGAAAACATCGCCTCCCAACAAGGCATACCGCTGAAAAAAGGAGTATACGTAGCCCTTACCGGCCCTTCGTACGAAACGCCGGCCGAATATGCCTTTTATGCCAGGGTAGGGGGCGACGCCGTGGGCATGAGTACCGTTCCCGAAGTAATCGTAGCCCGACATGCCGGATTGCGCGTTTTCGGCATGTCGGTCATCACCAACGAAGGCTATCACTTTGCCGACGATTTCGTAAACGATGCCAACGATGTAATCCGAGCCGCCCGGGAAGCAGCCGGCAAAATGGCTCTATTATTCAGCGAACTGATAAAACAAATCAACGAAACCGTTTCATAATGACCCCGTCTCAATTGGATTATTACAACAGTCTTTCCATAACGGAACAGTCTGTACTGAAGGTGGCATCTCTCAAAGCGTATGCTTTTACAGAATATCACATCACCAAATTGTATACAGTGAGAAGAATTACACAAAAAAATATGAAGGAAATGCTGGATAATGCCGTCAAACAGGGTCTGTTTCGGAAGGCAAGGAATTTTCAGGAAGAATATTCCGTCACGCCGGATTTCATGCTGTATATCTATCCACAGTTGCACGACAAGGAAGCGATATGGCAGATTGTGATGCAGGAATACGAAGGACTTTATACCATTTCCCAATTCAGGAATTGCCTGTATACCCTCTGCCATCATCCTTCCGAATATCCAAAATACGAATCTTCGTTTTGTCAATACCTGACTTCCGAGAAAATCGGCTATTATGCCCAGTTAATTCAACAGAAGGAATACGAAGATATGATTCGCCTGATAGGTCCGAATTTGCTGAACACCGCCCTGACGTCCGTCATAAACCTGAAAGTATATACCTTGGAGCCTTTGACCGAATTGAAAAACTTTTGCAACGTTGTACAGCGCTCCCACGAGGCAGGAACAATCGACGCCACGTTTGTAGACAGACTCGTTGCTTTGCAGTCCGGATGTTTTGACAAAAAACTATTCAACAAGTCCAACGAAGCCGATGCCGTAAAAGCCGGCTATCTGGAAGCCGTACACTACACCCTGGAAGGCGATATGAACACAGCCTTGGCCATCTTCGACAAAACGCTGAAGATACAACGGAGAACATACCGGGACTTATTGATACCCTTTCAACTGGATATGGCCTTTTATTACATCGTCACCCTGCTGAGTATAGACCCGAAAACGTCTACCCCCATTTTCCGGAAAATGGAACAATGGCTCGCCAAAAACAACGATTACACCACCTCGCTCTCCATCTTTATCGCCGTAATCTACCATGCCTTGAACATGAAGGAAAAAGAATCGGAAGAACTCGAAACATTAAACAGCCATATTCTCAACACCACAAACGAAAGCGAATATTTGCGTCTCTTTTCCGTCCTGACTTATTATATGGCCGAACGAACGATAGCCCCCGGTATGAAAGACACGATTCTCCCCATCGTAGAAAAAGCCTGCCGTTCCGGCTATCTCACCTTGGCCTACGAAGCGGCCTATGCCCTGCGCGCATGGTTTGGCGACGACATACGTATCGACGAACTGTTTCGCCAAATAGCATCGAAAGTATCCTGCCGTCCTGTTTTTTCGCGTATCAGACACCAGGAAGAATGGGAAAAATCCATCAACCTGTTGCTGGGATTGAGAAACGTGGGCAATAAAACAACAAAAGACGGAGAAAGCAAAAGCAGGGTGGTTTATTTTTTTAATCCCCAAAGCTATTTCATTCGCCCTGTGTTGCAGAAACGTTTGCCAAAGGGATGGTCGGCAGGAAGAAATATCGGCATAAGGAATTTTTACGAATGTAAAATTGAAGGAATGATAACGCAAGATTTGCACATCGCCAAAACAATGCAATCCTGCAAAGATTATGACGGCGAATCGTACGAATTTACCCACGAAGCCTTCCCCCAATTCATAGGCCACCCATACATATTTCTCGAAAACACCGATATCCGCGTCGAATTTGTGGCAATGCAACCCATCATCAAAATATCCGGAACAGGAAAAGGCGCTTACAGCCTCTCGACGGATATGAAACCTCCCCTCGAAAAAATCTCGATACGCAAAGAAACCAATACCCGCTACCTGGTGTACAACCTTACGCCTCCGCAAATGCAAATTCTGCAAATTATCATCGAACAATCCATCACGGTGCCCGAACAAGGGAAAGATAAACTGCTTGAATTGCTGAGCGTCTTCGGAGCACAAGGAATGAACATCCATTCGGACCTCTCGGCCTCGGAAAGCGCCCAAGTACAGGTAAACGAAATGCCGGCCGATTCGCGTATCCGCGTACAACTCTTGCCGTGGAGAAACGGATTGAAAGCGGAATTTTTTACCAAACCCTTCGGACTGTATCCTCCCTACTGCAAACCGGGAAAGGGGGGAAAAGTGTTGATAGCAAACGAACAGGACGAACAATTGCAGGTGAAACGAAATATAGAAAAGGAACTGGAAAACGAAAATACGTTGCTGAACGAAATACAAGGCTTGGAAATCATAGAATGGAACGACAATATGTTCACCTTCGAGAATCCCCTCGATTCGCTCTTCCTGCTCGACGTCCTGGCAAAACACCAAGACATCTGCGTAGTAGAATGGCCCGAAGGAGAACGATTCCGGATACGAGCCTCCGTTGGTTTCGACAAACTTCGTATCAAACTCAAAAGCGGAATAGACTGGTTCGACCTCAAAGGCGAACTCCGGATAGACGACGATACCTTCCTCTCGCTCCAGCAATTGCTCGCGCTAACGGCCAAAGGGCATAACCATTTTATTGAACTGAATCCGGGTGAATTTCTCGCCTTAAGCAACGAGTTGAAAAAACACTTAGACGAATTGAGGATGTTTTCTACCATCGGGAAAAACGAAGTGAAGGTGAACAGATTTGCCGCCATCGCCTTGTCCGGTTTCTTCGAACAAATGGAAGTGTTACGAACCGACAAAATGTGGCGACAACTCAAAAAACAGATTGAAAACACAAAAGAAACCCGGGCAACAACGCCCGCACATCTGGAAGCCGAGCTTCGTGCCTATCAGGAAGAAGGATTCCAATGGCTTTTCCGGCTCTCCCAATGGAAAGCCGGAGCTTGTCTGGCCGATGATATGGGATTGGGAAAAACCGTGCAAACGCTGGCCATACTCCTCCACCGGGCGCAACAAGGCCCGGCCATGGTGGTTTGTCCGGCCTCGGTAGTAGGCAACTGGGTAAGCGAAACCAAACGCTTTGCGCCTACCTTGCAGATTAAAACATTTCCGGGCGCCGGCACACGGAGAGAAATAGTGGAATCGCTCGAAAACGGCGACCTCCTGATTGTTTCTTACGGAATACTCCAATCGGAAAACGAATTACTGAGCGAACCAAACTTCGCCACCATCGTACTCGACGAAGCCCATACCATCCGAAACTATGCCACAAAAACTTCCAAAGCGTCCATGCAACTCAAAGCATCCTTCCGGATTGCCCTTACCGGTACGCCCATACAAAACAACTTGAGCGAGATATGGAACATCCTGCACTTCGTCAATCCCGGATTGCTGGGTAGTGTCCAGCATTTTACCGAAACGTATGTGAAACAAGACAACGAAAAAGTGCACAAATACCTCAAAAAACTTATATCTCCCTTCATCCTCCGACGCACCAAAACCGCCGTATTAGACGAATTGCCGCCTAAAATCGAAATCATCAAAAAGATACAACTATCCGAACAGGAAAGAACTTTCTACGAAGCCCTGCGCCGCCAGGCCGTAGAACACCTGAGCAAAGACAACCGGAACAACGGTGCGAAACACGTAGAGATTCTGGCCGAAATCATGAGGCTTCGCAAGGCAAGCTGTAACCTCAAACTGATAGACCCGAATACCACCATCGTGTCTTCCAAACTGAGCGCCTTTCTGGAAATCGTAACGAATTTGAGAGAAAACAACCATCGGGCATTGGTCTTCAGTCAATTCGTTACCCATCTGGCCATCGTCCGGGACGCGTTAGACCGGCAAGGCATCCTCTACTGCTACTTAGACGGCGCCATGCCTGTTGCCGAACGAGAACGAAACGTGAAAAAGTTTCAAAACGGAGAAGGCGACCTCTTCCTCATCAGCCTCAAAGCCGGAGGATTGGGCTTGAACCTTACGGCAG
>JAISZY010000237.1 GCA_031284375.1 Tannerellaceae bacterium
GGTAATATGTGTATATTAAAATTTTGGACTTTTTGTTCAGCCCAATCAAAATTAATCTTATCCATGCAGCACATCTCTGTTTTTACTCATCCTAAAAGAAGTATTCCTATATAAAATGAAATCTGATATGAGAAAGACATTACTTTTAAGTTTCTTGTTTGGCTGGGGCGCGCTTCATGCAGTTTATGCACAGGAAGTTGTTGCAGACCCACCCAAAGTGGATAGAATCATCAGTTTTACGGAAGGAGGCGTGCTTGCCGGTAATTCGGACAACCAGAACAAGGCGCCGTTTATCTTCCATTCGTCGTTGAACTATGTACTCAACAAGCGTTTGTCGGCCGGACTGGGCGCAGGCGTAGAGTTTATGAAAGAAACACATTTGCCCCTCACGGCAAATATCATTTATTCGTTAGGGAACAAGGCGGCCGTCCATCCGTTTGTCCGGTTTCAGGGTGGGTACCTGATTGCGTTGGAAAGCAAGACATCTACCAACTCAGGCTATTATACCCCTTTGTCTTCAAGCTATTATCCGTATCTGTCTACCGAAATGGAGGCAAAAGGCGGATGGTTGTTGAATCCCTCCGCAGGGGTGATTTTCTATACAAAACAAAAAGTAGGAATCGCCCTTTCTGTCGGTTACCGGCATCAAAAGTTGAATTACACCGGTAAAAACGATTACCGTATACAAGTGGAACAGAATCGCCTGTCGCTTACGTTAGGTCTTATTTTTTAAATCCCGAAATCATGAAAACAACGTATTCATTCATTGTTTTATTAGCCGTTGTGTTCGGCTTCTCCTGTACAGACAAATACATGGAAGAATTAACGGTCAATGCTCCGGTGTACCTCGGTTACGAGGAATTACGTTCGGCCGTTGGTCGCGTTTCAGCCCGCCCGCTTGTTCGTCCCGGAAAGATTTATTTCAAAGGGAACCATCTCCTTATTGTTGAATACATGGAGGGAGTACATGTTATAGATGTATCCAACCCGTCGAACCCGCAAAACGCCGGATTTATCGAGATACCCGGTTGTGTGGATATTGCCGTCAAGGAGCAATCGCTCTATGCCGACAGTTTTGTGGATTTGGTGACGATAGACATTTCCGACATCTCGAACCCCAAAGAAACGAAACGACTAAAACATGTTTTGCCTTATACCGTCCCGTCTCCCGAAAACCCGGAATATCCCTACGCCGAAGTGAAACAGGAAAAAGGGGTTGTAGTAGGATGGGAGGTCAAACGGGAAAAGCGCGAAATTAAAACCTCGTACGACAACATCTACCCAAGGGTGGAGTATGACAACAACACTTGGTCAAATTCATTCTATGCCAATGCCGAGAAAGCCAATGGCGGCGGAAGCAGTAGCGGCGGCGCATCATTCGGCATAAGCGGTTCGATGGCACGCTTCGGGTTGTACGAAAATTATCTCTACATCGCCGGTAATAACCGGTTGTATATGTTCGACACGGAGACCGCCTCGCAGCCGGTTTCCGCCGGATTTCAGCCTCTGAACGGAACTGTAGAAACGATGTTTATCTACGACGGTCACCTGTTTTTCGGAACGCCCAGCGGCATGTTGGTCTACGCCCTACGCCTGCCTTTATATCCCGAATACGTAGGCAATTTCTGGCATACGACAAGCTGCGACCCGGTTGTTGTACAAGGCCGGTACGCCTACATCACCCTGCGTGCCGGAACAGAATGTGGCGGTGGAGTGAACCGGCTCGACATCGTAGAGATGTCGGACGATTACAAAGAATATCACCTGGTGAGTTCATACAGTATGACCGGCCCCTACGGATTGGGTATAGACGAAAACAAATTGTTCATCTGCGACGGTTCGGCCGGCCTGAAGATTTATGACGCGACAGACAAGGGAGCCGTTTCCAGCCATTTGCTGGCCTCCTTCCCCGACATTCGGGCATACGACGTCATCCCCGCCGAGGGTTTCCTGTTCATGATTGGCGACGACGGTTTTTATCTGTACGACTATTCCGACCATACAAACATTCATCAAATCGGGTATATCCCGGTAGAATAATATCGCCAAATATACGTTGGGATGTTTCAAAAGATCGATTTCTCTGTGAACATTTCCCCGTCATCTTCGTTCGGATGACGCTTTGTACAAAACCCTTATTCCCTTATTTGATACACTCAAAATAAGGGAATAAGGGCAGAACATCCCAACACATTTCCCCGTTGCTACTAAGGGAACTTAGGGAAAATAAGGGCTAAAGCGAATCCGGCGCTTTTGAAACATTTAATGCTAACGCTTGCACGAGGCTAATGCTAACGCTTGCACGAGGCTAATGCTAACGCTTGCACGAGGCTAATGCTAACGCTTGCATGAGGCTAATGCTAACGTTAGCATGAGACACACTTAAGGGAAACCCTAAAAAACCAAACTTTGCGTTATGCCCGCCGGCAAAAACGGGTTCAAAATTTACGTTATTCACATCGGTCGTTCTGATTTTTAACAAAAGTGCACCTTTTTTATGACGCCTCAAAAAAAGATTTAACCAAAAGCTATGTATTTGTCGGATGAATTAAAAATAATATGTACTTTTGACCTGCTAAACAAGGGTAGCTCTTGACAATAGTAATTAACCTTAAAAAAATGACAGATATGACAAACAGAAAGTTAAGAATGGGAATGGTAGGTGGCGGAAGCGATGCTTTTATTGGCGCCATCCACCGGTGTGCCGCTTTTATGGACAATCAGATTGAACTGGTTTGCGGTTGTTTTAGTGTAGACCCGGACATATCCCTGAGTTCGGGACGCTCTTACTTCTTGCCCGACAATCGGATTTACAAGACGTATCAGGAAATGTTTGAACATGAAGTAACCTTGCCCGAAGGTGAACGGATGGACTTCGTAACCATTGTAACTCCGAATAAATGGCATTTTGAACCGGCCATGATGGCGCTGGAGAGAGGGTTTCATGTTGTAGTAGACAAACCGATGACCTTCTCGCTGGAAGAAGCGAAACAACTGCAGAAGAAAGTAGAAGAAACCGGGCTTATCCTGGCTCTTACACATGTCTATTCCGGTTATCCGGCCATAAAAGAAGCCAAAGCAAGGGTAGCTCGGGGCGATTTCGGCAAATTGCGTCGCGTATACGTAGAATATACGCAAGGATGGCTATCCGAACGAATCGAACTGCTGGGCGGCAACAATGCCGGATGGCGTACAGACCCGAAACGTTCCGGCAAAGCCGGTTGTGTAGGCGATATAGGTACACATGCCTGGCATTTGACCGAATACGTAACCGGCGCCAAAGTAACCGAACTTTGTGCCGACTTGAAAGCTTTCGCTCCCGGACGCCCTATCGACGACGACGGAGCTGCCTTCCTGAAATACGACAACGGAGCAACAGGCGTACTTACTTGTACACAAATAGCCGTGGGAGAAGAAAACCGTCTCGCTATTCGCGTCTATGGAGAAAAAGGAGGACTGGAATGGCGTCAGGAAGAACCCAATAGTTTGTACCTGAAATGGGCAGATAAACCCAAAGAAATTATTCGCGTAGGCAACAACGGTTTTCTTGCCGACGGCACGAAATATAATACCCGTACCCCAGGCGGGCATCCGGAAGGTTTTATCGAATCGTTTGCCAACATATACAGAAATTTCTGCGCCACCGTACGCGCGGTAACCAAGGGCGAAAAACCTTCGGCTCAGACACTCGATTTCCCAACCGTTTACGATGGCGTAAGAGGAATGCAATTTATTGAAACCATGATAGAAGCCGGGTATAACGATAAACAAAAATGGCAGAAATGGATGGAGTAATATAGTGTGGCAATAAAACCTTTAATTCATACATATATTAAATGACAAGGAATAAATCGAATCACTACTTATCCGGGAAAAATAAACCCGGAAGAATAAAATTACTCCTTTTTTTGACGGGCTTATTTTTGGGCGCGGCTTGCATAGTAGGTTTGTATCAAACCTCCGTATATTTTTCTTCCGACCGTTCGTGCATGATGTGCCATGTACACCCGCATGTGGAAACCAGTTGGAAACTGTCTAAACATGTGAATAACAAAAGCGGAACAAAAGTACATTGTATAGATTGCCATCTTCCCCCCAGTCACGATACCTGGGCGCACTATACGGCCAAAGCCCGGTTGGGCATAAAAGACGTTTGGGGATGGCTTGCAAAAGACAGCGCCGATTTCGACTGGGACAGATTGTCGGAACTCGAACATGCCGTGACGTATATACCGAACGAATCATG
>JAISZY010000258.1 GCA_031284375.1 Tannerellaceae bacterium
AGTTCGCGATGGTCATCTTTGGGCAATTTTCCTATCATAATTTTCCAGTTTTCTGCCGCAAAGGTACAAAAACCGGTTGATTTTACCAAACTTTTTTGTATTTATTTTATTGATGTCCAGTAGAATAATTCATTTATAAGGATTGACTATTTAACCGATGAATTGAAAATGTCCGAAGAAGCGTCTTTGCGCCGTAGCGGACGTATGAGGGAATTTGTACGTTTGTTTCAATCCCATGCCGATTACCCTCTTTGCCATTTTAAGAAATGGCGAATATTGGGTTATAGATGCGCTGTTTTTGAGAAAGATTTGGTATTTGCATACGAGGTTTTTGAGGAAGGCATTATCGTTAGAGATATGTCGCATACTTCGTTGGCTGGCAGGGTAAAACGAAATCCGCATTATTTAGGCCAATAACAACACAGCCAATATTCAATTAAGCCTGTCCGTTCCCATCGGAAAAGTTCACAAAGCGAGTAGCCCCCTATAAATACCAACGTTTGTATTTATTCCGGCACATAGACAAGGCGGAACCCTACGTTCCAAAACGCACCCCATGGCTCGGCGTTGCTGCGTGCCGCCGAACGATGATAGCGTTGACTCCAATCGGTAAAACTTCCACCCCGGTGGCATCTTTTCTGATTACTCGTCGGAGGAGTGGTGTAGACCGGGTCTGTAACGGGCTGTGTGCCTAAGTTAGCCTGATACCAGTCTACGCAATATTCGTGTACGTTTCCGACTATATCGTGCAATCCCCAGGGATTGGGGAGTTTTTCTCCGACGGGTTGTAAGGCATTTCCTGAGTTAGATTTATACCATATATATTTATCCGTATCTGCTATGTTGAAGAAATAGGTGGTTTGCGTTCCCGCACGGAGGGCATACTCCATTTGCGCTTCGGTAGGCAGGCTGCATCCCATCCAGTCGGCAAAGGCCTTAGCGCCGAACCAGGTAACATGGGTTATTGGGTATTTTTCTTTGCCGTTTACCGGTTTCCATTGTGCGTTTTCCCATTTCATATTAGGATTATCGAGCTTTATCAAGTCTTGCATGCCGAAATCGTCTACGTAGTCTCTGGCATTGCTGCCTATTTTTTTCTGATTCAGGAAAGAGGCATACTGTTCGCAGGTTATTTCATATTTGCTCATTTTGAAGTCTTTTGTCAGAGTAACCTGGTGCCGTGTTTCGTCCGCCATCCGGTCCAGTTCATCCGGGGGGCTGCCCATCATGAAGGCACCTGCGTTAATATGAACCCAGTCGATAGGGATAGGATCGCCCAAAATTACCTCGTAGTTGTAGGTATTGGCAGCGCGAAGAGAGCCGTCGCTGCTTTTTAAGGGGGTGGAGTATGTGTTGGCTCCGTTGTTTATTTCTACAACGGCCGATACCTGTTCGGCGTGTGCAACAGGAATCAAAAGGGCTTCAGCCGTAGCGTTTTCGGAAGAGTTGAAACTTACCTTGGCGTACAGAGTGGTATTGTTTGCGGCGCCATCTATGGCCATTATTCCGTTTACTAAGCTGAAGTTTAGCGGGTCTATCCGTACGTTTTTTATTTTTACCTTTATATCGTTCGACAAGGGAGGTACGGAGTGCCCCCGGTTGATGTTGAGTTTTACCTTGGCCAATTGATGGCGGAAAAGAAGCGAAATGTTTTTCGGGTAAGTTCCGCCTATATGCTCTTCCTTCATATTGCTGAAAAGCAAGTCGGAAGGAGGGGCGACGTCCTGTTTTGACAGGTTCGTGACGGAGAAGTTGAAATCCTTGTCGATGGCCTGTGTATAAGGATAATAAGCGATAAAGTTTACCTTTTTCCGCATGGGGATGAAGATAGTATCGCTTCCGGTAGCGGGAACGAAGACGGCCCGGTTGTTCTGTATGCTTTCAACCCTGTACTGGCGGTTGGCCGCTCCGTTGACGATGCTTCCCTGCGCGAGGCTTTGTCCGGCCTCTACCATATAAACCCCGATGCGGTCGTTTACCTGCCACCGGCTATAGGCCGTTACGCGGGTACCGGGCGCATCATCGGGCGCGGACACGAAAGTAACCGGGATGTTCGTTCCGGCCGGAACCGGAACGAACTCTTCTTCCTGCGTGCAAGCGGACGGAAGTGCGGCCAGGCACACACATATTGCCGTATTTACTATGGATGTTGCTACCTTCATACGTCTTTGTACTTGTATATGGAAGAATTAGGGCGGGGTGGGGTGGATGGTTCCTCCTCTTTCGTCTTCCCACGGATGGAGCGTACCTGTAAGCCCAACTCCAATTTCACTGAGGGCTACTACGTATCGGTAGCGCATTCCGGCTGTCAAAGCAATCTGAGTAGATTCGAAGGGTAATGGGGCCTCATACGTAAGCGTATCCACTTGGAAGTGGAGCATTACCGGCGTAGCGCTCAGGTCTGCTATGGGCAAAACTATCGCTTCGGCTTTCATGGAATCCGTTTGGTGGGTAGTTACATAGGTTTCGATGGTATCGGAGCCTCCAACTCCGGTATCAAGCAGTTTGCCCGTTGAAAGGTTGAAGGATGTTTTTGCCGCCATGTTTCGGATGGAGATTTTCAAATTGGCCAGGCTGGTGATACCGGTTCCTTTTCCGACAAAGAACTCTATTTTGGCGAGCTGATGATAGAACGTAACGGGAACTAGGGCTTTATCACTCCGGCTGAAGCCCTTTGTTTCGTGCGCATAAACCAAGTCGAGATTTGCCTGATTGGTTTGATCTTTTAAATCTACCGCGTATTTGAAGTCGGAGATTCCCGCCTGATAGGGATAATAGAGCACAAAATCCACCTTCTCCGAAACCGGATAATAAATGGTGTCTCCGTCGGGAAGAAGGGTTACGCTGGAGCCGTCTTTATCGGCCTTGTAAAGAACATTGTCGGCTTGGCCCAGAATGGTCGTAGCGTCTAATGTAGAACCGTGCTTTGTCATATAGACTCCCACGGGGTCTCCTTTCGTCCAGGAGGAACCATTGTTTCCCCCTACCTTAGTTTGCGGCTCTATTTCCAACTTCGGGGCAAAAACAACGGGGATACGTTCGTTTTCCGGAGATGGCAGACAGTCGTTTATTTCCTCGATGTGGCAAGCAATGAGTATAGTTACCAGCATCAGAGAAAACAGCGTACAAGGATAAATTAATCTTTTTGTTTTCATTTTGTTTTTGTTTTACGGTTGTTTTGTATTATTCTCTTACTACAATTCTTTTGTATTCGTCGTACCAGTCTACTATTTCTATTCCGGTAATCTCCGCCCTGTCTTCTGCGGTCAGGACGACCTCGTAGAGGTATCGCGTTCCGGTTTTC
>JAISZY010000009.1 GCA_031284375.1 Tannerellaceae bacterium
ACTCTTCCATCTTCGCACTCCAACCGGTTGAGTTGCGAATGGAACCTATTCGCAGAACTCCAAACGGGTATTTCCCATTTTTCCCATTTCTCGCATCCGGTTACCGTCACACAGAATAGTGCAATCAGTAAAATCTTTTTTGTTCTCATAAATCTATGTATTAATTGGTATTCCCCGAAAAGTCATATTTATCTCGCCGCTCCCGCTTTCGGATTCGGGAGCCGGCGATGGGCGCCGTTGCGTGCCGTAGAAATTTTCGCTGAAGGTAGGATTTAATTTCAGTTTGTTTTATTTGATGTGTAAAAAATTTTCCGCATACCGAATCAGCGTATCGCTAAATTCTTTATCTGTTCGGATGTTGCGATTCAAGAGCAATGCGTTTTGAAAATCCGCATTTTCGTGAACGATGGCAATAAAGTCCGCATTGTTTTCCATGACTAAAATAACGGATATTAAAAAAATTCCTGTCTGTCGTGTTGTGTGCGAACGTTTATTTTCATCGTATTTCTGTTTTTGTTTGTCGACAGCCATTTGTAATACGATTTTTCTTGTCTGCGAACTGCAATTTTCCTGGCAACATTCCTGCGCCAGCAAATATTCCAGTTTGGAGAATACATAATCGTTATCGTTGTATGGGTCCAAGAAACTCGAATAGCTATACTCGAAAACCGGACGTCTCATTTCGTAGAAACGGATTAATTCTCCACGTGTATGAATCGTGTCTATGGCTGTCTGCCCATACTCTGAAGAAATATACGATGCCATATATTCGTCGCCGCCGAAATCTATTTCCACTTGTGCGGTTGGCATATGAATTTTTCCGGCAGGCGCATGAGACAATTCCTTTTCACTCTCGATGGAGGGAATGGAATCCGGAACCAAATCTATCCCCGATTGACAGGCAGAGATAAGGAGGAGAGAACAACAAAGTAGTATGAATGTTTTCATAATTCATCTTTTTATGATTAATAAATTTCACCATTACCAAAGTCATAAATCAATTCCCGGTTTTTGCTTTCCACACGAAATATCTTTCACGTTTATGGTTTCAAATTTCGCGATTTTAAAAGAAAGCCATGCAGGAATATATTTTTCCGGAAAGTCATATTTATCTCGCCGTTCCCGCTTTCCGATTCGGGAGCCGGCGATGGACGCCGTTGCGTGCCGTAGAAATTTTCGCTAAAGGTAGGATTTAATTTTTAATTTGTTTTCAAAGGCTTGCCGCTCCCGCTTTCCGCTGTCGGCTGCCGCCGAATGAAAGGTTCGGATTATTTGGCGAAGCCTTGGCCAAAAAAATGTAAGATGTGTGGCGATAGCAAGTCTTTCCTGATTTGTGTATGTAATCGTTACAAAGTGCAAAATAAACGTCCGAACAAGACTTTGTAATCGTTACAAAGTATAGAATGAACGTTTTCGATCTTTTGTAACAATTACAAAGTGCAGAATGAACGTCTGAACAAGACTTTGTAATCGTTACAAAATACAGAACGAACGTCCGAACAAGACTTTGTAATCGTCACAAAGTGCAGAATGAAGGTTCTCTGCCTTTTGTAACCGTTACAAAGCATAGAATGAACGTTTGTTCTGCCTTTTGTAAGCGTTACAAAGTATTGCCGGAACATTTGCCGGGAATATCGGCTTATAAATCAAGACGATTGCGTCATATATTCTACCGGACTTATGCCGTAGAACTTCTTGAAGGTGGTAGAGAAGTGCGTCTGATTGGCAAAGCCTACGGTATAGGCTACTTGAGAGACGTTCATCTTTCGTCCTTTCAGGAGTTCGGCGGCTTGTTTCAGGCGGATATTGCGGATGAAGTCGCCGGCCGGTATGCCGGTTAGTTCCTTTAGTTTGCGGTGCAACTGGGAGCGGCTGAGACCTACCTCGGTGGCCAACATGCCGACGTTTAATTCCAGATTGTTTATGTTGTCATTAATTATGTGCATGATACGTTCCATCAACATTTCATCGGCCGATTTAAGGTCGAGGGGTTTCACTTTCTGCTGACCGTCTTGCGCTCCGGAGAATTTCCCCTTCAGGATGCGACGCGAGTTGATCAGGTTACTGATGAGTAAGGACAATTCTTCTACGTTGAAGGGCTTGGTGAGGTAGGCGTCGGCGCCTTTGTCCAGCCCCGTCATGCGGTCTTCGTGTGCGGCCTTGGAAGAAAGGAGGATGATGGGTATATGACTGGTGTTGGCATTGCTCTTTAGTTTTTTCACAAACGTAAAGCCGTCCATTCCCGGCATCACTACGTCGGAAATGATGAGGTAGGGCATCTGCGAGAGGGCGATTTGCATCCCTTCGTTCCCGTTGCGGGCGGTGAGTACTTTGTAGGTTTCTTTCAATTCCTGCTGAAGGAAATCGCAGAGTTCGTCTTCGTCGTCTACCACCAATATTTTGTAGTTGGTTTTGCTTCGCACCAGTTTTTTCTGCGGAAGGGAGGGCTGTACAAAGGAAGCTTGCTGAAGCGCTACGCGCAAAAGGGGCTGGGTGGTTGCCAGGTTTTCTTTTTTCAGATGAGCCTTACCCAAGGGTATGCGGATGCAGAAGGAACTGCCTTGCGCATCTTTCCGGTTGCTGGCATGAACAACGCCTTGGTGAAGTTCGATTAAGGTGCGGGAGAGGTTGAGTCCGATGCCCGATCCCATCGTGCCGAAGGTGGGTTCGTTCTGCGCCTGATAAAAACGTTTGAAAATCTTTTTTATCTTATCTTCGTCTATGCCCGTTCCGGTGTCTACAATGCGGATTTCGGCATAATGACGGAGCGGGCCGCCTATACTGTCGTCTATCCCGGAGGTGAGCAGGATGGTGATAGCGCCTCCGTCCGGCGTATAGGTAAAGGCGTTGGACAGGAGATTCATCAGTATCTTATCGAAATTATTCCGGTCTATCCACACCGGGAGTTGTTCCATGTGATGCTCGAAGGTAAATTTTATACGCCGGCGGCTGGCTTGGTCTTCAAAGACGTCGAACAATTCTTCGATAAAGCCCACCAGGTCTGTCTCGTTGCATTTGATAATCATTTGTCCTTTATCAATCTTCCGGATGTCGAGCAGTTGGTTGATAAGTCCCAGTATCCTCTTGGCGTTGCGGTACATGCGTTCGAGGGTTCGTTTGGTATCGGCATCGTGGTTTTCTTTCATCAGTTTTTCCAGGGGGCTGATGAGGAGTGTCATGGGCGAACGTATTTCGTGCGAGATGTCGATAAAGAAACGCAGCTTGGCTTCATTGAGCAGTTCTTTTCTGTTCTTGTTCACCAAATAAACAATCAGGGTGCCGACGAAGAGGAACAAAAGTCCGTACACCATATAAGCCCAGTTGCGACGGTACCAGGGCGGAGAAATGTGCAGCGACAACTGCTCGACGGGCGAGTAGGAGCCGTATTTGCAGGCGCGTACTTCGAGGGTATATTTTCCGGGCGAAAGATGGTTGTACGTAATCCTGTTTACGCCCGGCTGCGTGAAGCTCCACTGAGCGCTTAATTCCTTGAGGCGGTATTCGTAGTAAATGTTTTCGGGATTTCCGTAGTCCATGGTAGAAAATTGGAAGGTAAAGGTATTGTCTTCGTAAGAGAAATGAAACTTTTTGGTGTTCGGCAGACTGCCGTCCAGAACGGGCTTTCCGGCAGAGAGGGTATGAATGTCTACCGGTTGATTGTGGAGGTAAACATGGGTAAGCGTCACGTTTCGTTCGTAATGTTTGTTCGTAATGTTCTGTGGCGAGAAGAGGGTGATGCCCGTATTTCCGCCAAAATAAATAAGTCCTTCGCTGTCGCGCAGATATACGCCGCGGTTATACATTTGGTCTACCAATCCGTTTCCGGTATAATAGGTGATGATACGCGCTTCGTTCACTTTAATTTGGTTGATGCCCTGAAAGGTACTGCACCAGATGTCGCCGTTTTCGTCTTCGGTCAATCCGCAAATCACGTTGCTCGACAATCCGTTTTCCGTCGTATAGTTTTGCACGGTATGGGTTTGGCGATTGAGGCAAAAGACGCCGTTATAAGTTCCCAACCATATATTACCGGCGCGATCTTCCATGAGCGAGAGGCAGATTTGGTAGGCCAGCGCATCTTCAAAACCGGTTTTGAGGAAGCGGCCTGTTTGCGGGTCGTAGCAGCTCACGCCGGTATAATGTCCAAACCAAACGAGGCCTTCCGAATCGCATATCATGGCGTTTATCCAGCGGTTTGTTACGCTGCCCTTGTCGGCCGGCATCTCTCCCATTTCAAAGCGGTCCCATTTCCCGGTAGGCAAGTGGTAGCGGATAAAGCCGGAGCCGAAGGTAGAGAAATAAAGATTGCCGGCCTTATCTTCGGCTATGACCTTGATGTAGCCGTCGGGCGCGATGGGCAGGTAGTCGCATTGTCCGGTATGTTTATCCATACGTGCCAGTTTTTTATCATACGTACTAAGCCAGAGGGTTTGGCGGCTGTCTTCAAATATCTTCACCGTGGCCTGCGGCTGGGGGTAGTGGCGCATCAGTTTGCCTTGGTTGTTGAAGTGGAACACGCCTTCGTTGTCTATACTGCACCAAACGTTTCCTTCGGCGTCTTTGCAGATAGAGGTAACGGCTCCGCCTAATTTGTATTCTTTTCCGGAGATGCCCCAGAAGTCAAACTGGGTAGATTCGTGGGGCATCACGAGGATACCTTTTTGAAAGCATCCCATCCACAGGTTTTTGTCGCGGTCTTCCATCAGGGTATGGATGCGTGCGGTATGAAAATTGAAGGAGAGCGATTCGTTTTCCACCGGATAGAATTTCCGGTTTTCTACATCGATTCGGTGCAATCCCTGCCCGTCGGTACCTATCAGGATGTGGCCGTTATGGTCGGGCAACATCTGCCGTATCAACAGTTTTTCTTCGCTTTCGATGGGGATAAACCGTTCGGTCACGTGGTCGAACACGAAAACAGAGGTAGCTGTACTGACGTACAGGCGACCGTTTTTATCTTCCACCATGTCGGAAATCATACTGCCGGGAAAACTAAACTCGTGGAAGATACGTACCTTTTTCGTTTCCGAATCAACGCGCATCAATCCGTAGTCGTTTATTCCTATCCAGATGTTGTTATGGATATCCCGGTGCATCCGGCTAAAGAAATCCCGTTCAAACAAGGCGTTAATCTCCTCCACCGGTTGGGCTTCCCAGGCGCCTTTTTTCAGTTCGTACAAGCCCCTGCCGGAGGTGCTTATCCACAGATGGCCGGAGGGGAGTTTTTTCACGTCGGTTACGTGCGGTTTCGAGATGTCGGAAAACATCACGGTACGAAATTGCTCCGTTTCGGTGTTCAGGCTTTGAAGTCCGATGTTGCTGCCCACCCAGATTGTTTTACCGTCGTCGTCGAGCGTTAAACGGCGCACATTGTTACCGTCCAGCGAAGCCGGATCGGAACCTTTGTGCAGGTACTGCGTAAAACCGGCTCCATCAAATTTGTTGAGGCCATATTCCGTGGCTATCCATACAAAGCCGCGCGCATCCTGACACATGTCGTTAATAAGCGTGCACGATATGCCTCCCGATTCGCCGTACAGCCGGCTATGTTGGGCTTCCATGGCGTTGCAACAGAGCGCAAGCCAAAGGGATAATATAATATGTTTCTTCATGGCGGGGTGGTTTGTGTATACGGAATGCAAAATAACGAATTATTTCCGGCAAGGACAATGTTACCTCTCTTTTTACACTTTGGTCAGAGTACATTCTCTTTCTACTCCGAGAGCTAATCTTGCCGTTATGAAATTATGCGAACTCCTTAATAAAAATCCTTGCTATTTCCCGTATACCAATCTTGAGCTTTTTTGCGATTCTGTCGCTTTATAGTTTGCGATAATGCCACTTTAGCAAGGGGATAGTATAGGAGTTCTGAATTGACTGTATTGATTATCAAATGACTACTAATTGACTAATTCATAAAAACTACCTGCACCAAAAGCAAACTTCGGCAAGACTTCGGCATCTTCGGTAATTATTCGGCAAAACTTCGGCAAGATTTATTTCTAATTCAAAATATATTTGGCAAGATTTGTTTCTCCAACTCTTTTAAATATTTGTTTTTCAGACAATTCATTCAAATCATTTCTTGCTGTTCTTTCTGCAACTTCATACAGTTTTGCATATGCCGAAGTTGTTATTTCGCCTTTTTCTTTTACATACAAAACGGCTTTTACCTGTCTGTCGTTTAACCCTAACTCTTTCAATGATTGTTTATTGTATGTGTCTTTGCGGAAAATTACCCAAAAGCCCGACATATCGTAATAGTACAGCGGTTCCGGCAATCCTGCGGCAACACACTGTGTAGTCATTTTAGAAAAGCCGCGCCCCCAAGTTTCAATGTAGCCGCATCTGAAAAAAGCATTAGCGATATCAGGATTGAACGGTATAGAAGGGTGTTTTCCTTTCGATAATTTTTCCATCGTCCAATTTTCTGACAGTTGCCCAAAATTCCAAATCATAATTTTATCTTTATAAACGCTGATTTGAATGGGCGTACCGCCTGTGTAATCCTTGTGCGCAACGGCATTATGAATTGCCTCACGAACAGCATCATACGGATATTCGTAGTTTTCTACGCGAAATTTTTCTTCGTAACTGATTATCGCTTTAATATACTTTGTAAAAAGCAGTTCCATTATTTTTTCGACCTGTTCAAAGAGGTTGCCGTGAATTTCGTCTTGAAAAATCAAATCGCTGTCGGATTCAAAATAGCCGATTTTGATAAATGCGCCTGTTACAAACTTTTCGGGTTTGGGGTGGAAAAGCAAAACGGCAGCACGTTTAAGATAATTGTTTTCGGTAAGTTGCAGATTATTAAGCAAAATTTCGTTGCTGTCGGTTAGCGTGTCTTCGTCAAAGCGTTTGCTTTTTACGCCGCGTTTGCGGAAAAAATCAAAAGTTTCAGGCTTCAAATCGGCAACCGCAACATTTGGAATTGGCACACTATCCCAGTGCTTTCCTTGCTTACCCAAAAGGAATTTATCCAATGCCGCGCCTTTGAGTTCCTGCTTGGTTGCACCGCTGCGGTAATGGTATTCGCCCTTGTAATTTACAGGGTTGGGCTGCGGACTGACAACGATTTCTATAGCATCGCCGTTTGCGCTTTCGCGCAAATTTACATCAGCGACAATTCCTAAAATTGCCGTGATTTTGTTGGGCAGGTCTTCCATCAACTTTTTGGAATCTTTCACGCCGACAATGTTTCCGTTGTCGTCTTTGCCAATGTGCAAAGTACCACCATTGGCATTTGCGAAACCACAAATCCAACGCAGGTACTCGTCCCGCCAACTGCTTTTGTATTCTACGTTTTGAGATTCGGACATAATATTTTTGAATTTTAACCTGTACAAAATTACTTTTTACTCTTTTTCCCACCGCTTAAAATTCTGCGCCTGTTCCATTACTTTGGTCAAAATATCATTTTGCAAACTAATGGCGTTTTTATGTCGCAGAACCGGACAGTCTTTTTT